>JBEPVJ010000214.1:0-4936 GCA_041691095.1 Gemmatimonadales bacterium | reverse complement strand
GATGTCGAGCGGCGCGCTCGGATCGTTGACGCCGGCACAGTTGTTACCGGTGGCGGTGCAGCGGAACACCTCGGTCAGGTTGTACTGCTTGTACCCGCCCTTGTAGTCGAGCAGGCCCTGGAGCCGGAGCGCGCCCCGGAAGAGCGAGACAGTCTGGCTCAGGGAGAACTCCCGAGTCGGGGTGGCGGAGCCGTCGAACTCCGCGGTGTCGCCCACCACGATCTCACTGAGCTCGATGATCCCGTTGTGATTGGCATCGTCGAACGACTTGAGCGGACGCTCCCACCAGCCGCCCAGCGGGTAGCCGGGCGTGTGCCGCTGGATGCCGGAGATGACCGGCGGCAGCGGGTTACCCTTCGAGTCGTTGCCCAGCTTCTCGAGCCGGTTGCGGATCGTGCTGCCCGCGAAGGTCACATCCCACGCCACGCCCGGAGTATTGACGATCCGGGTGTTGACGGTCAGCTCGAAGCCCCGGTTGCTCACCGAGCCGAGGTTCTCGAACCGCGTATTCGAGATGCCCAGCGACGGCGCGAGCACCCGCGCGATCAGCGCGTCCGACGTCTTCTTGTTGAAGTAGGTGAACTCGACGTTGACCCGGTCCTGGAAGAAGCTCGCGTCGATGCCGGTCTCCAGCTCCTTGGACTTCTCGGGGCGGAGATCGGTGAGCCCGGCGCCGCCGAACTGCACCGCACTGGTCGAAGTACCGGCCACCGCGGATGCGGTCGGGGCCAGGTAGGTGATGGCATCGAGCGCGCCCGGCTGGAGGCCGGAGGCGCCGTACGCGGCCCGTATCCGCAGCAGCGACATGAAGGAGTGGAACGGGAAGCCCGGTTCGTCCGACACGAGGTACGAGAGGCTCGCCTTCGGGAAGGCGATCGCCTTGAACGCCCGGCCGAAGGAGCTGTTGTCGTCGACCCGCACCGCACCGGTCGCGAAGAGCCGATCCTTGTAGGTCATCTGCTCTTCGACGAAACCACCCAGCTTGACCACCGTGGTGGTGGTCTGGGTGGCGCTCAGGATCGCGGCGCCATCGACGTCCTGCGAGCCGAAGGTGAGCCGCGAGCCGCCCGCCGAGTTCTGGAAGAACACGTCCCGCCCGAACTCCGCGCCGACCGTGGTGCGGCCGGAGATGCTCGAGCTCAGACGGTGGTTCTCGGTGAAATTGCTGTTGACGGTGTAGGTCCGCAGCTGGGTGCGGGTGTCGAACTTGTTGCCCAGCGGCGTGGTGCCGAAGGCCGGGCCCAGCGCGGTCGGGTCGAACTGGTTCTCGTTCCGGTTGGCGATATCGTAACCGACCGTGGTCCGGTTGGACAGCCAGCGGAACGGGCGCCACTGCATGTTGGCCGCGCCGGTAAACCGCTCGATGCCCTGCGACCGCACCAGCGAGAAGATCTCTCCCGGTGCAAAGAAGCCCCATCCCGCGACGCCCAGCGTGTCGGTCGTGCCGAAGTACCCTGACGGCAGCATGCCGAGCACGTTGTTGTCGTTCTGGGGCAGCCTGATGTTCGAGGTGACATATCCGATGTTGGTCTGGATATCCAGGTTGTCCCGGAGGTGCGTGCTCAGATTGGTCCGGAGGCTCACCTGGCGATTGGTGTTGGGCCGGAGAGTGGACTTGGGCAGCTCGGTAACGCCGCGCGCGGTCTCGAGGCGAGTGACCTCGGAGTCGGGGAGCTTGAAGGTGCCGGCCTCGTCCGCATATTCACCCGAGATGAAATACTGGACCGCGTCGTTGCCGCCGGTGACGTTGGCGCCGAACTGCGAGTGGTAGCCGCCCTGGATCGGCGACATCGCCTTGTCCTTGAGCGGGTTGCTGATCAGCAGCTTCTCGCCGGTGCAGACGCCCGCCGCCACCTGGGTGAGCAGGCAGGTGCGGAGGGCGCCACCGGGCACGCCGGCGGTGATGGTCCGCCCGACCTGGCGGTAGTTGTTCAAGTAGTCGTTGTTGTCCTGGAGCTTGCCGCCTTCCGCGTAGACGTTCCAGCGGGGCTTGCCGGCGGTGCCGTGCTTGGTGGTGATGCGGATGACGCCGTTGGCCGCCTGGGTGCCGTAGAGCGTGGCCGCCGACGGACCCTTCACGATTTCGATCGACTCGATCTCGTCGGGGTTGATGTCGTTGATGCGCGACGGCGCCTGGCCGCCGGTGCCCAGCGAGCTCGAGCTCGCATCGGAGTTGAGCTTGATGCCGTCCACCACGATGATCGGCTCGTTGGACAGCGACACGCTATTGGCGCCGCGAATCCGGATCCGGGTGCCCGCGCCCACCGTACCCGAGCTGGGCAGGATGGTGACGCCGGCCGACCGCGCCTGGAGCAGCTGGCTCATGTTGCTGATCGCTTCGGTGGCGACCAGCGAATCGGCCTTGACCGTGCTGACCGTGTGCCCGAGCTCCAGTTTGCGCTGCTCACCGGTGGCGGTGGTCACGATCTCTTCGAGCGTGAACGCCACAATGTCCAGTGGAAAGTCCAGCGTGGCCGCCTGGCCGCCGGCCACGACGACCGGCTTCTTCTCCGCCGCGTAGCCGACCGCGATGACCCGCACGTCGTAATTGCCGGCGGGAACATCCGCGAAGGTGTACCGGCCGTCCGGATGGACGATCACCACCTGTCCCGTTTGGGAGAGCTGGAGCCGGGCGCCCTGGACGGGCTGGCCGGAGGCCTTGTCGGTGACTCGGCCCGCGATAGAACCTGCCTGCGCGGCGAGGGGCGCCGCGGCCAGCAGGAATATCCAGGTGAGCCCCGCAAGCAGCCGACGAACGCTGGGGAGTGGCCTCATGGGTGGATTCCTCGAACTCGGGTGACGGAGGGGAAGCTTCCGAGCGTAGATAGCTCAGATCTGAGATTATATCATCTTCCGTGCCGGATGGAAGGGGGGATTTACCCCTGTTTCGGGGCACGATCGCCCTCTGTCAGAGACATTCCGACACGCTCAGCTCCGATCGCCGTGTCGGTTGGACACGCAGCGGACACTCCGGTCATTCGCGGTCCCGCGAATGGCACGCGGTGCCGGGATTAGCTTCCGTCGCCCTCAATTGGAGTGCTCATGCTCTTCCTGTATGTCGGACTCGGCGCGCTGGCGGGGATTCTCGCCGGCCTCTTCGGCATCGGCGGCGGCGTCATCATGGTGATCGGCCTCGTCAGCCTCGCAAAGCTCCCCTTCCCCACCGCCACCGGCACCTCGCTCGCCGCGATGATTCTCCCGGTGGGCATCTTCGGTGCAATGGAGTACTACCGCCGCGGGCACGTCGACGTGCGCGCGGCGCTGCTGCTGGCGCTGGGGCTGACCGCCGGCGCATGGGTCGGGGCCCGCATCGCCCAGCAGACCACCCCGGTCACGATGCAGCGATTCTTTTCGGTGTTCCTGGTGGTGATGGCGGTGCGGATGTGGCTTAACGCGCGGTAGCCAGCTTCGGCGTCAGCGCGGCGAGGAGCCGGGCCCGGAAGCGCATCAGGAGCGGTTGGCTCATGCTGTCTCCCGCCAGATTCTTCGTTTCCCCGGGGTCCCGCGCCAGGTCGTAGAGCTCCTCGCTGCTGTCTCCATTGCGGATATAGTGATGCTCGGCGCTGACCAGTGAAAACATTTCCGGTCCCTTCCCGATCGGGTACCACCCCTGCCGCACCAGTCCCTGCTTGAGCTCCGAGAGGACCGTGTCTGCCGTGGTGGCCGGAGCCCCCATCGGAAGCAGTGAGTGCCCCGGAAAGGGCGCCCCCGCGGTCAGCCCCAGCAGGTCCACCACTGTCGCGGGAAGATCGGTCAGGCTCACCGGTCCAGGCACCCGCAGTCCGCGGGGCAGCTTCGGCGAAGAGATTATCAGCGGCACGTGCAGCGGTGGGAGATAGAGACTGTTGATGTGCTCGAACAGCTTGTGCTCGCCGAGCTGCTCGCCATGATCCCCCGCCACGATCACCAGGGTGTTGGCGAGGACGCCCCGCTTCTCGAGCTCCGCGAGCAGCCGTCCCATCGCGAGATCGGCCTCACCGACCGCCCGCTGGTACGCCCCGGCGTGGACCGCCACGTCTGCCGCCGTGAGGGTCCACTTGTCCTTGATCCAGGCGTTGTCGCCCGAGTGGAGCCCGATCACGTGATCGTAGCCGGTCCACTTCGGGCCGGGGCGCAGGATCGATCCGGTGCGGCCCGCGGGAAAGTACGGCTCGTGGGCATCGAAGAAATTCACGAAGGCGAAGAACGGCTGTCCCTCGCTATGGGCCTGCCAGTCGAGAAAGGCATCGGCCACGTCCTGGGCGTGGCGGCGGTTGAGCAACTCATGGTTGCCCAGCAGGCGCCGGAGCCAGGTGGTGCCGGCCACCGCCCGGCCGATGCTGGAGCTGAGCACGGTCTGGCCGAGGTTGGCCTGGTAGTCGTCGTAGTGGAGGAAGCCCCGCGCCAGCCCGCTGGCCCGGGTCGCGAACTGCAGGTTCCCGACAAACCCCGCGGTGACATACCCGTGCCCGGCGAGGTACTCCGCCAGTGTGGGAAAGCGATTGTCCAGCGGCACCGCCCAGGTGGCGCCGTGCTCGTGAGCCGGGTGTCCGGTGAAGAAGCTGGCGTGAGAGGGGAGCGTCCAGGGCGCCGGCGCCAGCGCCATGCCGAAGCTCACGCCACGCTTGGCCAGCGCCGCGAGCGCGGGGGTGCGGGTGCCCGGCGAGTCCTCCAGCCCGGTGCTCTGCTCCCGCACGGTATCGAGAATAAGGAGCAGAACATTCATCGCCCCGTTGGCGGGCGGGGGCAGGGCGCGCAGCCCCTCGGCCTCCCCGCGCGCCTCGGCGCGGCGCACAGACACCGCCTGGAATACCACGAAGCATGCCATGACGAAGGCGCTGGGCGCCGCCAGCAGGTAGAGCTTCCGGAGGCGGGGAACCCGGGTTAGGCGGGCCGCCTGGCTTCCCACCCCCCCCCCCACCCGCACCCCCCCGCCCATATTGGGCGGTGTAATATA
>JBEPVJ010000213.1:0-4938 GCA_041691095.1 Gemmatimonadales bacterium | reverse complement strand
GTGGGCTCGGAGATGTGAATAAGAGACAGGTTGGAAATCGCGTACTTCGACCGCGGACCGATGGATTCCACCAAGCTGGTGGCGGCGGGCTCATGGTCTGCCTACTGGTACAACGGCGCGATCGTGAGCTCCGAGATCGCGCGGGGGCTCGACATCTTCGAGCTGCTTCCGAGTGGATTCATCTCCCAGAACGAGATTGATGCTGCCAGGCTGATCCATCTTGAGTATCTGAATGCTCAGGATCAGCCGAAATTCGTCTGGCCTGCGAGCTTTGCGGTGCCGCGATCGTATCTGGACCAGCTGGCCCGCTCGAACGGGTTGCCCGCGGCGCGCATCACCGCGGTACGCGCCGAGCTCACGCGGGGTGAAAAGTTGACGGGGGGCGAGCGCCGGGCCGCGCTGACGGTGCTGGCCAATCAGCTGCATGCAGAAGCACCAGTGGCGGCCGATCCGGCCAAAGTGCACAAGCTCGCGGCGGCGGTCGGCGAGCTCGCCGATGCAGCAGCGAAGTGATGCCTCCCAACGGTGGCTGCGGACTGTCACCACGACTGCTCCGCGCGACGATTTTCCCGGCTTATAGAGCTCCTTTCTCCAGAGAACGGTGCACATGAACAGATTTTTCCTTCTGCTCGCGGTCGCCTGCGCCGCGTGCGCTTCCCCCAAGGCCTCGGATCCCGATACCGTGCGGTGGCAACAAGAGGCCCAGAATGTCTCCATCATCCGGGACGATTGGGGAATCGCGCATGTTTACGGGAAAACCGACGCCGATGCCGTATTCGGAATGATCTACGCGCAGGCAGAAGACGATTTCAACCGGGTCGAGACCAACTACCTGAACGCGATGGGGCGGCTGGCGGAGGCGGAGGGCGAGCCGGCGATCTGGCGGGATCTCCGGATGAAGCTTTTCATCGACCCCGACAGCATCAAGGCCCAGTACGCGCTCAGTCCTGAATGGCTCAAGTCGCTCATGAACGCCTGGGCGGACGGTCTGAATTTCTATCTCGCCGGTCATCCCGCCGTTACGCCACGGGTGATCAAGCGATTCGAGCCGTGGATGGCTCTCACCTTCAGCGAAGGCAGCATCGGCGGTGACATCGAAGCGGTTTCTCTGAAGGAGCTCGAGAGTTTCTACGGCGACAAGGTGGTGAGCCAGGTCCGGTTGCCAGGAGACGCTCTCCCGGCTGAGCCGAGCGGCTCCAACGGGTTTGCCATCGCGCCTTCGAATACAGCGGGCCACCACGCCCTGCTTCTCATCAATCCTCACACGTCATTCTTCTTCCGTTCCGAGCTCCAGGTCAGCAGCGATGAAGGTCTCAACGCCTACGGCGCAGCGACGTGGGGTCAGTTTTTCATCTACCAGGGCTTCAACAATCGGGTCGGCTGGATGCACACGTCCAGTGGCGTCGACAACATCGACGAATATGCCGAAACGATCGTCAAGAAAGACTCGACGTACACCTATAAATATGGGAAAGATGAGCGCCCGGTCAGCATCAGTCGGATCACGATTCCGTACAAGACCGCGGGCGGGATGGTGAACAAGGTGTTCACCGTCTATCGGACCCATCACGGACCGGTAGTACGGAAGGCGGACGGCAAGTGGGTGAGTGTGCGGTTGATGCAGGAGCCGCTCAAGGCTCTGACCCAATCCTACACCCGGACCAAGGCCAAGGATTATAAATCCTTCCGTGAGACCATGGAGCTGCACACCAACTCGTCCAACAACACCATCTTCGCCGATGCCGACGGCGATATCGCCTATTTCCATGCCAATTTCGTTCCCCGGCGCGATCCCCGCTTCGACTGGACCAAGCCGGTGGATGGCAGCGACCCGGCGACCGAGTGGAAGGGCATTCACTCCATCGACGAGAGTCCGAACCTCCTGAATCCGGCCAACGGCTGGCTCTACAACACCAACAATTGGCCGTACTCCGCTGCCGGTGCCAATAGCCCGAAGAAGGCGGACTATCCCGCCTACATGGAGCGCGGCGTCGAGAATCCGCGCGGATTGCACGCCATTCGTGTGCTGGAGGCACGCAAGGACTTCACCCTCTCGACCCTTCGGGATGCCGCGTTCGACAGTTACCTCCCGGCCTTCGCCGACCTGATCCCGACACTGGTCGCCGCCTGGGATAAGGCGCCACCGTCGAACCCGCTCAAGGCCAAACTCTCGGAGCAAATCGGAATGTTGCGCGGCTGGGATGACCGATGGGGAGTGGGGTCGGTGCCCACCTCCCTCGCCGTCTTTTGGGGAGAGGAGATGTGGCGCCGGGTGCGGAAGGACGCCGAAGCGGAAGAGATGTCGGTGTACGAGTACGTCGCAAAGAAAACAACGCCTACCGAGAAGCTGGAGGCGCTGGCGTCGGTATCCGACAAGCTCACTACCGATTTCGGCACCTGGAAGACGCCCTGGGGCGACATCAACCGGTTTCAGCGCCTCACCGATGACATCGTCCATCCCTTCAGCGATTCCGGTCCTGGTATTCCGGTCGGATTCACATCTTCTCAGTGGGGCTCACTGGCATCGTTCGGTGCCCGACCATACAAGGACTCGAAGAAGATCTACGGCACCAGTGGGAACAGCTTCGTGGCGATGGTGGAGTTCGGCGACAGCATTCATGCCAGGGCGGTCACCGCCGGGGGTGAGAGTGGGAACCCCGCCTCACCGCACTTCAACGACCAGGCGGAGCGGTACAGCACCGGCACTCTGCGCGACGTGTATTTCTACCGATCCCAGCTCAAGGGGCACACCGAGCGTGAGTATCATCCCGGTAACTGACCCGGCTTCCAAAGGAGCTCCTGGCATGCGCATGCTGCTGGTGATCGGCCTGGCCATCTGCGTCGCCGCGCCGGCGCGCGCGCAGCAGGACTCGGTCAAGCTGTCGCTGCATCCGGTGGAGAGCCTCCAGTGGAAGGACGGACCCGCGTCGTTGCCCAAGGGCGCCATGATGACGATCCTGGAGGGCGATCCCACCAAGCCGGGCATTTTTACCATGCGGATCAAGTTTCCCGCCGGCTTCAAGGTGTCTCCCCACATTCATTCACAGACCGAGCACGCCACGGTCATCTCTGGCGCCCTCTCGATCGGCATGGGGCCGACCTTCGACCGGAGCAAGCTGCAGGTGTTGCCCGCGGGATCGTTCGGATTCTGGGATGCCGGCACTCCGCACTTCGCCTGGTTTGAGAAGGAGACCGTGCTCCAGATGCACGGCCAGGGCCCCTGGACGGTTACCTACGTGAATCCTGCCGACGATCCCCGCAAGCCGGCCCCCTAGAAGAGCCGGAGTTGGTGAACAGGAGGCACAGATTTCACCGATTGACTCGCTTGGAGCGTTTGTCGACCCGGCGATTTCGGTGTAATCTGTGGGGCTGAAGTTGTGAGCTCGGGTCAGGCCAAGCGATGGGGAGACTCCAACGCCGAGGGTCCTCCGCCCCAGTAGTAGCGCACCGCGTGGATGATCACCGGTATGCCCCGAAGCACACAGAAAATGACGGCCGTCCAGGTGGTGACCCGGAGGCCAACCATCATCGGCTGCACCAAATGAGGATACTGCGAGCCAGTTGAAAGCCCGCTGAAAGCCTGGGCAAGTGCCAGACCGCAGAAGGTCGTGGTCTTGGTGACCTGGTAGCTGACCCGCATGAATGTCGAGCCAACCAGGAAGCGGCCGAGCCGAGTCTGGTGCTGGGCAAACGGCGCGGTGCCCTGGCGAACCCCGATGCTTCGGAAGGCGTCGGTGAGCGTGGTGCGCGCGACTACGATCAGCGGAATCGCCAGCGGAATCAGGCGCAGGTCCGCGAAGCAGAGCCACAGGACCAGCTCGTAGGTCCGGTCGGCGGCGATATCGAGCACGCTTCCGAAGAGACTGGTCTGACCGGTCTTCCGGGCGACCACGCCATCCACGGTGTCGAGCATTAGTCCCATAAACAGCAGCCCCACCCCGGCCAGTCGCATCAAAGCCGATCCCCGGTAGAGAATCAGGATGTTGATCAGCAGGAGCGGGAATCGGGACAGCGTAATCCAGTTGGCGAGCACGGCACACCTCGAGTCGGAGGGCTGGTTACAAGAACGCCCGGCGCCGTGACCCCCCCGTGACCTGTCGTCCACCACGACATCTCACCTGTTCCAGCCCCCTGGCGATACATTTGTTCGGGATGAAACGATTCCTGATTCTCGGCGGAACCGGACCAACCGGAGGGCTTCTCGTCCAGGAAGCGCTCGCCCGGGGCCATGACGTCACCGTCGTCGCGAGGCGGCCCGATCGTCTTACCCTGGAGCATCCCCGGCTTCGAACTATTGCCTGCGACGTCTGCACGGACCCGGCCGGGCTTCGGAACGCCGTTGTCGGGCAGGACATCGTGATCAGCACGCTGGGGCGTGGAACGAGCCTTCGTTCGGAGCACCTCATCGAGCGGTCCATGACCAACCTTGTTCCGATCCTTGAGGAGCGGGGTCCGCGAAGAATCGTCATCATGTCGGGTTTCGGGGTCGGTGCCACCTTTGGATCCGCCCCACCTTTCCTCCGTCTGATCTTCTCCACGCTGCTAGCCAGCATCTACAAGGACAAGGCGGCAGGAGAGGCCATCCTGCGTCGCAGTGGCCTGGAATGGACCATTCTGCATGTGGCGTTGCTGATCAACGGGAGCCCGACGGGTCGCTATGAGATCGGCGAGGACCTCCCTCAAGCCGGCATTCGCAAGATTCGCCGGACGGACGTGGTGACCGCATTGCTCGAAACCGCGCTGGACCCGTCGACCATCCGCCGGGCGCTCGTCGTCCGCGGGTCATTGGGCTGAGTGCGGCGCGTCCCGATTTTCGAAACCCGTCGACCTGCTTGGTCTCCTGTTCGCGGGCACGGGAGTCGCGCTGCTCGGTGCGTGTATCCATTGACCCGCGCTCGCGGATCTGGCGTCGAGCCAGGTGCTGCCGCGGTGGCTGTT
>JBEPVJ010000212.1:0-4941 GCA_041691095.1 Gemmatimonadales bacterium | reverse complement strand
GGAGAAACTCTGCGCGCCCGGCTGGACCGCGAAAAACAATTGCCGATCCACGACGCGGTGCGCCTCGCCACAGAAATTGCCGGGGCCCTGGACTACGCCCATCGGCACCGCGTGATCCACCGCGATATCAAGCCGGAGAATATCCTCCTCCACGACGGGAGCGCCCTGGTCGCCGACTTCGGTATCGCGCTGGCCGTGACCGCCGCCGCCGGATCGCGGATGACCCAGACCGGCATGTCGCTGGGGACACCGCAATACATGAGTCCCGAGCAGGCGATGGGTGAGCGCAGCCTCGATGCGCGCGCCGACATCTACGCGTTGGGCTGCGTCACCTACGAGATGCTGGTCGGTAACCCGCCTTTCACCGGCGCCACGGTGCAGGCCATCGTCGCCAAGGTGATGAACGAGAAGCCCACGCCGCCCACCACGGTTCGGGACACGGTGCCTCTACACGTGGAGGACGCGGTGCTGGTGGCGCTGGCCAAGCTCCCCGCCGATCGCTTTGCCAGCGCCGCGGAGTTCGCGTTGGCCCTCAAAGACGGGCAGGGAACCAGCCCCCGGCGCCGGTCGGCATCGCATCCGCAGTCGCGAACGCCGGGTTACCGTTTTCTGGTCCCGGCGCTCCTCGGAGCGCTCCTGATCGTGAGCGGCATCGCGCTCTACGGCAGGCTGCGACCGGCCAAGGGCACGCGAAGGCCAACCACGCGCTTCAGCGTGGCGTTCGAGGGCCCTGATTTTCAGAACGGGGCCGACGCGCTGGCCATCTCCCCGGACGGAAGCACCTTTGCATACTCCGACGGGGCGAACCAGCTCTTGCTCCGCAAATCCAATGCGCTTGGGGCCACCCCCGTCCCAGGGGTCGAGATCGCCTGGTCCCCGTTCTTTTCTCCCGACGGCACCGGGCTTGGCTTCATTACCGGCAAACCGGGTGACTTGAAGCTGATGACACTCGCCACCGGTGCCCTGGAAACGGTCGCCCGGGATTCGGTGTTCGGAGATGGGGGCAGCTGGAGCGACGACGGGTGGGTGTATTTCATAGCGGGAACGCCTCGGTCGCTCCTGCGGGTCAGATCCGGTGGACGCCCGGCTGAGCTGGTGCTGCGTGCCGACACCTCCAAGGAAGAGCTCTTCCTCCGGTGGCCCCATGCCCTTCCCGGTGGCAAGGCGGTGCTGGTCACCCGCTGGTACCGGAAGCGTCCCCCCGACGTGGTGCTGGTGGAGGTCCCCGGCGGCCACACCCGGGTGCTGACCCAGGGAGTTCGCGGCTTCTATGAGCCCGGCGGTCACCTCATTGTGATCCGCGGGAGCGGCCGCATCGCCGTCGCACCATTTGACCTCACCCGCGGAGAGGTGAGCGGCGACCTGCGGGAGCAGGAGGGGGATGTCGTCGTCGAATACGGCGGAATGGCCGTCCTTGGCCTCTCGGCCGGAGGAATGCTCGCCTATTACCCTGCCACCGAGCGGACTCGGCTGGTTCGAGTGGACCGTACCGGTGTCCCCACTGTCATCGACTCGTCCTGGACCGCTGATATCGTGAACCTGGCCCTCTCGCCGGACGGAGGCCGCCTGGCCGTTGGGGCTGTGGTCGAGGGCCGCGGGGAAATCTGGGTCAAGACGCTTCCGACCGGACCCTTCACCCGGGTCTCCGGTGCCGGCAGTCTGAACTACCGTCCTTTTTGGTCCGGTGATGGACGCTCGATCGGCTTCGTGTCCGACGCCGCCGGTTCACAGGCGCTGTACCAGGTGCCAGCCGATGGCAGCGGAGAGGCAGAACGCCTAACCCGCACCAGCCGAGCGATGGATGAGGGGCTCTGGTCACGAGACGCCAAGTGGCTGGTCTTCCGGGCCGGATCGGGAGGGAACCGGGATATTCTGGGCGTCCGGCTGGGCGGGGACAGCGTCGCGGTACCGCTGGTCAGCACCGAGGCCGAGGAATACTCCCCGGCGCTTTCTCCCGACGGCAAGTGGCTCGTGTATGCTTCCTTTGTGTCCGGACGCGATGAAGTGTACGTGCGACCATTTCCGGAAACCGGGAAGGGACGCTGGCAGATCTCGGTCGCAGGCGGCTCCGAGCCGGTCTGGTCCCACAGCGGGCACGAACTGTTCTATCGAGACGATGCCTCCAATCTCGTCGCCGCGTCGGTTGCCTCCGGCGCGTCGTTCCAGGTCCTCGGCCACCGCACGCTTTTCTCGACCCGCGACTACATTCGCGATAGTCGCCACTTCGCCTACGCCGTGAGCCCCGACGACAAATCCTTCATCTTCGCGAAGCAACGCCGCGGCCTCTCCAATCAGCTGACCGTCGTGCAGAACTGGTTCGAGGAGCTCAATGAACGGAGTCCCTGATAGCGTGAGCGACCGCCTGCGCGCCGCCCTCGCCGACCGCTACCGCATCGAGCGCGAGCTCGGCCAGGGTGGCATGGCCACGGTATATCTGGCCCAGGACCTCAAGCACGACCGCGACGTCGCCATCAAGGTCCTGCATCCCGAGCTGGCAGCCGCGTTAGGCGGTGAGCGCTTCCTCAGCGAGATCAAGACCACGGCCAAGCTTCAACACCCCCATATACTCCCGCTGCTCGACAGCGGCGCCGCTCCCGGCGTGCTGTACTACGTGATGCCGTATGTCAGCGGAGAGACCCTGCGGACCCGGCTGGAACGCGAGAAGCAGCTTCCCGTCGCCGACGCGGTGCGCATCGCCACCGAAGTGGCGGATGCCCTCGCCGCCGCGCACGCCCTCGGCATCATCCACCGGGACATCAAGCCCGAGAATATTCTGCTTCAGGGCGGCCACGCCTTGGTGGCCGACTTCGGCATTGCCCTGGCGGTGCAATCCGCCGGTGGGCAGCGCATGACCCAGACCGGACTCTCGCTCGGCACGCCGCAATACATGAGCCCGGAACAGGCGATGGGCGAGAAGACGGTGGACGCGCGATCCGATGTCTACGCCCTGGGCGCCGTCACCTATGAAATGCTGACCGGGGAGCCTCCCTTCACCGGCACCACGGTGCAGGCCATCGTCGCCAAGCTGATGACCGATCCTCCCCGCCCGCCGACCCAGCTGCGAAAATCGGTGCCGGCCCATGTCGAGGCTGCGGTGCTCGCGGCGCTGGAGAAGGTGCCGGCGGACCGGATCGCGAGCGCATCCGAGTTCGGGCGCGCGCTGAGTGACACGAGCGGGACGGCAGGCCGGTATGTCGGTAAGTCGATAGGGCGGTATGACGCCAGCACACCGTCTACCGCCCTGCCGTCACACCGCCTTGCCGCCCTCATCGCGCTCAACGTGCTGCTGGCCGCCGCGGCGCTGGTACTGTGGCTCGAGCGACCGGGGCCGTTGCCCACCGGCCGGCAGCACGTACTCCTGTGGCAGCGCAGCATCCCGTATGCGCTCGCTCCGGGTGCCCGTTTCATCGGGATCCAGGCGGCCATCGCGCCCGACGGGTCGAGCATCGTCTTCACCGACTCCACCGGCGGCAGTTACCACCTGATGCGCAAGCTGCGCGATGCAGCCGAGGCCACACCGCTGGCGGGAACCGAGGGAGGCGTTTCCCCCTTCTTCTCGCCTGATGGAAAGTGGATCGGATACGTCACCATCGACTCCAAGCTCAAGAAGGTTCCGGTCACGGGTGGTGGCTCAGTCACTCTCGCCGAGGGGCTCAATCCCGACTACAAGGCGGGAGCCTGGCTCGACGACAACACCATCATTTACCCGGGAGATTTGCAGTCGGCGGTCAAGCGGATCGCCGCCGATGGTGGTCCGTCGGCACCGGTCGTGCTGCCGGTCAATCTGGGCTGGACCGCCACGCTCTGGCCGCTTCCGGACAGCCGGGGGTTTTTGTTCACCTCCTGCCCGGGAAATTGCGCCAACGCAACCAGCATCTACGTCTGGGATTTCAAAGCCGACAGCGCCCATCTCCTGGTATCCGACGCCGCGGGCGCCTGGTACTCGCCGAAGGGCGGGCAGCTGCTGTACACCACTCGCGAGGGCGGGCTCTACGCGATGGGGTTCGATGCGCGACGCATGGTCGTCACATCAGGGGCGGTACCGGTGCTCGACGACGTGGAGCCGACCAGCTTCACCCTGTCGGCGTCCGGTGCGGTGTTGTACACCACGGGATCGGCCGCTCGCACCCAGGCCGAGATGGTGTGGGTGGCCCGGGACGGTCGGGCCGTATCGCTCGACTCGACCTGGCGAGGCCGGTTCGAGTACCCCTCGCTTTCACCGGACGGGAAGGAGCTCGCCGTCAGCGTCCGCGACAAGAAGACCGACCTCTGGATTCATCACCCGGACGGTACCCGCGCCAAGGTCGATGCCGCCGGCGCCGCCAACTGGCGGGCCTCCTGGTTTTCGGACGGACGCTCGCTGACCTTCGTCTCGGTCGGGAAAGCCCAGGATCAGAACGACGTCACGGTCTACCGGGTAAGCGCCGATGGCAGTACCCCACCGGTCATGCTGCAGAAGTACCAGTATGGAATATGGGAAGCCGAGGTTTCCCACGACGGCCAATGGCTGGTCATGCGGATGGACGAAGAGAACGCCAATTCGAACATCAGGTTTCGGCGGATGACGGGGGACACCACCGTCCGGCCGTTTCTGGTCGAGCGTCCGTTCAGCCTTTGCATTGCCTTGTCTCCAGACGGCAGGTGGCTTGCGTATACGTCGAACGAAAATGCCGGCGAATACGAGATATTCGTCGCGTCGTTTCCCGACATGAAACTGCGGCGTCAGGTGTCAAACGGGGGCGGCGGCGAGCCCCGCTGGTCCCGGAACGGTCGCGAGCTGTACTGGATCAACGGAGGACACCTGATGGCTGCGGCCGTTCCTCCGGGTGAATCGTTCAATCCTGGGAGTCCCAGGCCGCTCTTTTCGGTGGAGGGGTATCGTCGGGCGCGCAATCACCCTCAGTATGACGTAGCGCCGGACGGGCGATTCGTGATGATCCG
>JBEPVJ010000211.1:0-4896 GCA_041691095.1 Gemmatimonadales bacterium | reverse complement strand
GCCCAGTCCTCCGAGAATCCGCCGAGCCATCCCGTCGAGCACCTGGGCCGCGGCGCCGATGCCCATGGCGCCAAGCAGGTCCTTGATCTGCGAAGCATCGAGAGTCTGGCCATGGTCCGAGCCGATCCGATAGACCAGCCGCATCTGAATCGGGATGATCGCGAGGGACGCCAGGGTCTGGGGCAGCAGCTCCAGCGCGCCGGTCAGCAACGCCTGCCGCCGGATCAGATTGTTCAGGGCGGCATCGCGACTGGGGGCGTGCGCATCGGTTGGAGCCCCGGTCAGCGGCGCGAGCGCCAGCGACTCCACTTCCTTGTGCACCGGCTCAATGCCCTCCGCCGGGAGGTTCAGCAGTCCGCGCAGCTCGGTCAGGAACGCGGCCTCTCCGGCATTGGCCTCGCCGTCGGCGTAGGCCCCCGACGCGGCCATTTCATAGGCGGTTTGGCGCAGCTCGGGGGTGCGAAGATGCGAGACCGCCTCCTTGACCGTCAGCGAGCCCTCGTTGGCGCGGGTGGTGAGCGTCGACGTCGCGCCGCCGAGCCGGGCCGCGATCCGCTGGAACTGAGCCTGCTCCTCAGGCGAACGATCTCCATCGGACAGTGCGGCCAGGAGACAGATCGCCACGACGGGATCCCGGTCTTCCTCCTGCATCTGGAAACTCCTGGGTGGATTGGGCACGTTGCTCCGAACCTAATACCGCCCAGCAGCCCCCGAGGAGGGCTGCGATATTGCCGCATGCGCTTTCCCATTGACCTTGCGCCGCAGCCGGACCGCGCCTAGTGCCGCATCACGATCTGCTGGTCTGGACCGGGTTCACCGGGCTGGTGCTGGCGCTCCTCGTGGTGGACCTGGGGGTGGTCAACCGCCGTTCGCAGGCGCTCACCGTCAGGAACGCCGCAATCTGGTGCGCCGTGCTCTGCGCCCTGGCCGCAGCGTTCGGACTCTTTCTCTGGTGGTATGAAGGAGGCCACAAGGCGCTGGAATTCTACTCCGGCTATCTGATCGAGCTGTCCCTCAGCGTCGACAATCTTTTCGTTTTTCTGCTGATCTTCCAGTTCTTTCAGGTACCCGACGCGCTCCAGCCCCGGGTGCTCAAATGGGGCATCTTCGGCGCGATGCTGATGCGCGGCATCATGATCGCGATGGGCGCGCTCCTCCTGCTCAAGTTCCAGTGGATCACGTATGTGTTCGGCGCGATTCTGGTCGTCACGGGCATCCGAATGCTCCGCGCCGGAGGCCTGGAGCCGGTCAAACCGGAGCAGAATCCCGTGGTGCGGCTGGCCCGGAAGTTCCTGCCCTTCACCTCCGACTACCAGCAGGATCATTTCTTTACCCGGATGCACGGCAAGTGGTTCGGCACCCCGCTGTTGCTGGTGGTGCTGATCGTGGAATGGAGCGACCTGGTCTTCGCGATCGACAGCATCCCGGCGATCTTCGCGATGACCCGCGACCCATTCATCGTCTACAGCTCGAATGTCTTCGCCATTCTTGGCCTCCGCGCCCTGTACTTCGTGCTGGCCGGCGTGATGGAAGAGTTTCGCTACCTCAAGCCGGCGGTGGCCGCGATTCTGGTGTTCGTCGGGCTCAAGATGGGACTCTCGCCCTGGGTGCACGTCTCGACCGGGACTTCGCTCGGCGTGATCATGGGATTGCTCGCGCTCGGGGTGGTCGCCAGTGTGAGGCCGGGCCAAGGGAAGCCGGAGGGACGGGGCGACGGGACGACGGGGTAGCCGGCGCTGACTCCGGCAGCCTTCACGCCCATCGCGCCCTTGCGCCGGTCTGCCTCATGCAGATAGCATTACTACATAGGTAGCACAGCCACTCAGCCGCCGGTGACCATGCCTGCCAAACCGCTCTCCCTCGCCGCCGTCGCCGTGCTTAAGGCCATCGCCGATGGCACCCGCTACGGCTTCGACATCATGGATGCCACGGCCCTCGCCTCGGGCACCGTGTACCCGATTCTGGCCCGGCTGGAAAAATCGGAGCTGGTCCGGGCCCGGTGGGAGGCGGTGAGTGCCGCCCGCCGGGAGAAACGACCGCCCCGGCGCTACTACGAGATCTCCGGCGTCGGCGCCCGCGCCCTGACCCGCGCCATCGAGCACTATCGCACGGTGGGCGGCCTGCTCCCCGCCGCGCCGCTCGCCGGTCCCTCGCGCGGCTGATCCACTTCCATGAGCGCGCGCTCTCCCCGTGCCCGTCGGCTGTTTCAGGTCGGCCGAGCCGCACTCCGGGTGGTGCGGCCGCTGGTGCCGGCCGGGCGCCGCCGCGAGTGGGTCCAGGAGTGGGAGAGCGAGTTGTGGCACCGGCTCGAAGAACATGAACGCGCGGCGCCGATCGGCGGCCGCACCACCGTGGATCTCACCCTCCGGCTCCTGGGCGCCCTGCCGCATGCCCTCTGGCTCCGCCGGGAAGAATGGAGGCTCGACATGATCGGCCAGGACCTGCTGTACGCATTCCGCACGCTGCGCAAGCGTCCCGGCTTCGTGGCCATTGTGGTCGGCACCCTGGCCCTGGGTATCGGAGCCAACACCGCCATGTTCACCATCGTCAACTCGGTGCTGCTCCAGCCACTGCCCTTCCAGCACCCCGAGCAGCTGGTCTCGCTGAATGGCTCCTTTTCCGGTGGAGATGAGGCGGCAATCTCCCCTCCCGATTTTCTCGACTATCGCGCGGCCAACACCGTCTTCTCCTCGTTCGCGGGGCGGGTGGGCGGCAACACCATGATCTCGGGCGACGGGGATCCGGAGCGGGTTGCCACCTGGGCCATTACCTCCAACTTCTTCTCGACGCTGGGCGTCGCTCCGCTCATAGGTCGCGGCTTCCTTCCGAACGAGGAAGAGGGCACCGGCCACGACGTGCTGGTGCTCTCCAATGCGCTCTGGAAACGCCGCTTCGGCGGCGACCCCCGCGTGCTCGGCAAGTCGATCATCGCGGATGGGCACGGCCGGACCATCGTCGGCGTCATGCCGCCGCTCCTGGACCGCACCTTCCCCGCCGAGCTCTGGCGTCCGATCGAATTTCATATGCCGAACACTTCGATTCGCCGGTTCCACTTCATGCGGGCAGTCGGGCGCCTGAAGCCCGGTGTGAGCATTCCCGCGGCCAAGGCGGCGATGGACGTGGTGTCCAAACAGCTCGAGATCACCTACCCCGAGAATGCCAGCTGGCGGCTGCGGCTCCGGTCCTACCGCGAGGTCGTCGTCGGGGATGTAGGCCGCGCGCTGACCATTCTGCTCGGCGCCGTCGGCCTGGTGCTGCTGATCGCCTGCGGCAACGTCGCCAGCCTCCAGCTGGCCCGCGCCACCGCGCGTCAGGGAGAGATCGCGCTGCGCACCGCACTGGGTGCCTCCCGGACCAGGCTGATCCGCCAGCTGCTCACCGAGAGCCTCCTGCTGGCGGTGGCCGGCGGCGCGGCGGGTCTGGCGCTGGCCTGGGTGGTGATCCGGGGCGTGCGGGTTATGGCCGAGGGGATCCTCCCCCGGCTCGCCGAAATACGGATCGACCCCACGGTGCTGGTGTTTACCGGGGTCGTCTCGCTCGCCACCGGGCTGATTTTTGGCCTGGCGCCGGCGATCCACGCCGCGCGCAGCGATCTGGCCCGGTCGCTGTCGACGTTGGGACGGGGCACCGGGTCGGGCGGCTCCCGCGCGCGCGACCTGCTGGTGGTGGCCCAGATGGGGCTCTCCCTGATGCTGCTGATCGGCGCCGGCCTGCTGTTCCGGAGCCTGGTGCGTCTCCAGAATGTCGACGCCGGCTTCGATGCCCGGGGCGTGATGACCGCGCAGATCAACCTGCCCGACACTCGCTATCCAGACCGTCCCGCCCAGCTCCAGTTTGCGACCGCGCTGCTGGCGCGGCTGCGCGCGATTCCCGGGGTGCAGGGGGCCTCGGCGGCCACGGTGCTTCCCCTTATGGGTGGCGGCGACACCTATTACTACGTCGACGGTCATCCACCCGCATCGGATCGCGACCGCAAGAATGCCCAGATCGACCAGGTCGCCGAGGGATACTTCGAGACGATGGGCATCGGCGTCGCCGCCGGCCGGACCTTCGGCGCCACTGAAAGGGCGGGCGGCCCTCCCGCGGTGATCATCAGCAAGGTCATGGCGGAGCGGGAATTCCACGACGAGAGCCCGCTGGGGAAGCGACTGGTGGTGGATTTCGGCAAGCCCCTCACGGCGGAAATCGTCGGGGTGGTGGCCGACGTCAAGAGTTACGGATTCGACGGCCCTGTATATGAGACGATGTATTTCTCCACTGACCAGGCGACCGGTTTCGGGCTGAGTCAGTTCAACCTGGTAGTGCGCGACGGCGGCGACCCGATGAGATTGATCGCGCCGATTCGCGCGGTGCTGGGGGAGCTGGACCGGGAAATCCCGCTGATCCAGCCCCAGACCATGGAAGACGTCGTGCGCGATTCGATGTCGCAGCAGCGGTTCGGGACCCGACTTCTGGGAGGATTCGCGCTCTCGGCCCTCCTGCTGGCCGTCGTTGGTCTCTACGGCGTACTGGCCTATGCCGTGGCGCAGCGCACCCGGGAGCTGGGAATCCGGCTGGCCCTCGGCGCCGGACGGGCCCAATTGTTCGGACTGGTGCTGCGCCGCGGGATGATGATCGTTGCCTCCGGGACGGTGCTGGGCCTGCTCGGCGCGCTCGCCGCCACACGGCTGATGCGGGGCATGCTGTTCGAGGTGGGGCCGACCGACCCGCTGATCTTCGGCGTGGTGACGCTGGTGCTGGTCACGGCGGGACTGGTGGCCTGCCTGGCGCCGGCGCGTCGAGCCACGCGGGTCAATCCGATCGTGGCGTTGCGGGCGGAGCAATAGCGGGCGCCAGCGCGTGGTGATCGAGGTGATGGGCGAGTAGACTTCCGGGGATGAGTATCGTCCCCAACCC
>JBEPVJ010000210.1:0-4962 GCA_041691095.1 Gemmatimonadales bacterium | reverse complement strand
GCCCCACAAAGCCCGACTGGGTCCCGATGAAGACCCAGAACCCCCCGTTAGCATCGGTGGTCAAGGCGGTCGGCTGGGACTTCATCTGCGTGGTGCGGATCGCGAAGGTCCCCGACGATGGACAGCCGGCCTGTCCGTTCCTGATGTCGCCGAAATTTAGGAAATTTCCGGCGGCGGTCGGGCCGGCTCCCTTGTCGATGCTCAGCCGGATTACACCCTGAGCATCGGCGGCGGCGACCGGCTCGACGATGCTCACACCCATCTTGAGATTGGTGATCGGACCGGGGCCGGCGGTGCAGCCGGAATGATAGGCGGTGGCGAAGTCCACCTGGGCCGAAATGAGGTACGTGGAAAGCCCCGCGAGCCCGGTGAAGAAGCGTTTCTGGAAGAGGAAGAGGTCGCCCCCCACGTTGGTACCCCGCAGGTAGACTCCCATGTTCGACGAGTTGAGCGGCGCCGGAAGCGGCTGGACCGCGCCGAACAACCCCACCGCCGCCGACTGGGCCACCGGAAAGTCGGTAGCGCCCGGGATCCAGCCGTCCCGGACCTGGTCAAAATCGAAATTGAAAGTCTGGGTGACGTGGCTGGTGCCCACGCTTGCGCACCCAGCGATGACGATTGACGCGGCGAAGGCCACAAGGATTCGCATGGAAATAGTCCTTTCGTCGATAATAACAACGGGAGGCCGACCCGTCATTGGCGGAAGGCCGGTTGGGGTGGGCGGGAAGTGGATCGGGTGGGGTCGGGCGACGTGGAATTAGGTTAGTATTTGGCGAATGTAAACGTTTGCGGTACATTGTAAACGTTTCCAAATGCCGTCGGCGCGCGCACAAGTCCTGGCGCCGCGGCCTGCGCTCTCCCAATCACAGTCCCATTCAGGCACCGCATGGTGACGATCAGGGACGTCGCTCGAGCCGCCGGCGTCTCCATCGCCACCGCATCTCGCGCACTCCACAAGGACCACCTGGTCGCTCAAAGCACCCGCGACGCGGTGCGCGCCGCCGCCGATCGGCTGCTCTATAGCCCGCACCGGGGGGCCCGTAGTCTCATCACCAGCCGGACCCATACCATCGGGGTGCTCCTCCCCGATCTCTACGGGGAATTCTTTTCGGAGGTCATTCGGGGCATCGAGGAGACCGCCCAGGCCGCGGGTTACCATTGCCTGCTCTCCAGTGCCCGCCGCCGAGGCCCATCCCTCGAGGCCGCCCTTCGCTCGATGCGCGGACGGGTCGATGGCCTGGTGCTGATGTCGCCCGAGTTCACCGGCGATCTCTCCAAGCGGGCGCTCCCCACCGGTTTTCCGGTGGTCTTGCTCAACAGTCCGCCGACGGACGTCGATCACGACAGTCTGACCGTGGCGAATTGTGAGGGCGCCCAGGCGATGGTGCGCCATCTGGCCGGGCTGGGCCACCGGCGGATCGCGATCATTCAGGGCGTCGGCGGAAATTTCGATGCCGATGAGCGGCTCCGGGGATACCGCGCGGGACTCCACCAGGCGGGGTTGCCGTTCGCGCCGGAGCTGGCGGTGCCGGGGGACTTCAGTGAGGCCGCCGGTGAGGCTGGTGCGCTGGCGCTGCTCGCATCGGGCCATCCGCCGACCGCCATCTTCGCGGCGAACGACGGCATGGCAATCGGGGCGCTCTTCGCTCTGCGCAACAGTGGAATCAGGGTGCCCGAGGACATCGCGATCGGGGGCTTCGACGACATCCCCATGGCTCGGTATGTCGAGCCGGCGCTGACTTCGGTGCATGTCGATATCAGCGCGCTTGGGTCGCGCGCGGCGGCCCGCCTCTTCTCGGCGCTCGAGCGCCCGGCGGGTCGCGATTTCAGTCGTGAGACGCTGCCAACGACACTCGTCGTGCGGCGCTCCTGCGGCGCCCGAGGAAACTGAAGGCTCACACTCAGCACGCATACCATCATGGAGGGGGATGCCGTATGAGGATCACTCGCACTACCACCGCGCTCATGTCTCGATTCTTTGGGGCCGTCTTGGTTTTCGCCTTCATTTCCGCGGCGCGACCCCTGGCAGCCCAGACCACCACCGGCAGCATTCGGGGCTACGTCACCGACGAGAAAGGTGCCCCGATCGTTGGGGCCGACGTCAAGGCCCGCAGCACGACGACCGGAGTCGAGCGGATGGCGACGTCGAATCCCAAGGGATTCTATTCGCTCCCGGGGCTCGTCCCCGGCGAGTACGCCCTCGCGGTTCGGCACATCGGCCACGCTCCGGTCGGGCGCACGGTGGTGGTCCAGATCGGCCAGGACCTGACGCTCAACTTTTCCCTGACGGCGTCGGCGGTCCAGTTGGAAGAGCTCACTGTGACCGCGGCTCCCGCCGTAGAGACCCGCTCGACCGAGGTGGCCACGAACGTGGCTCCGGCCCAGGTCGACAACCTCCCCAAGTCGGACCGGAACTTCCTGGCGCTGGCGGTGCTCGCGCCTGGAGTCCGGCTGACGGGGGATCGCATCGGGGAGAACACGAAGACGATCAGCGCCGGCGCGCAGGGAGCCGAGCAGATCAACGTGTTCATCGACGGGGCCAGCTACAAGAACGATATCCTGAAAGGAGGCGTGGCCGGCCAGGACGCCAGCCGCGGCAATCCCTTCGCGCTGAATGCGGTGCAGGAATTCCGGGTCATCACCCAGAACTACAAGGCCGAATACCAGAAGGCCTCCAGCGCCATCATCACCGCCACGACCAAGTCCGGCGGCAACACCTGGACCGGGAACGCCTTCTTTGCCTATCAGAACAAGAGCCTGGTGGGCCTGGATACTTTCCAGGTCGCCGACAAAAAGAACAATCCCACGACCTTCGCCAAGCCCGACTATAAACGGAATCTGATCGGCATCAGCGCCGGCGGGCCGCTGATGAAGAACAAGCTGTTCTTCTTCGGGTCATACGAGGGGAACTACCAGGATCGCACCAACCGGGTCAGCATCGTGCCGCCCACCGGGTCGCCGGCGCTCGATACCGTCAATTTTGCCCAGTACAACGGTGATTTCGGCTCCCCCTTCCGGTCGTCGCTCTTCTTCGGGAAGCTGAGCTATGCGATGAGCACCAACTCCTCGATGGAGTTCAGCCTCAATACCAGGAGCGAGCACGATATCCGGGACTTCGGCGGTCTCAGCGCCTTCACCACCGCGACCCGGTTCAAGAACGCCGTCACGACCGGACTCGTCAAGCACAGCTGGTTCAAGGGTTCCTGGCTCAACGAGGCGTTGCTGACCTGGCAGCGCTATCACTTCAACCCGGTGGCGAATACCCCGGATCAGGTCAATCGCTTCTACGGCTTCGGGTGCTGCGCGCAGATCGGCGGGAACATCTCCAATCAGGACTTCACCCAGAAACGGATCTCCCTGCGGGACGACCTGACCTATTCCGGGTGGCAGATGGCCGGCACCCACGTGCTCAAGGCCGGGCTCAATGTCGACTTCAGCAAGTACGACATCCTCAAGCAGAATTCGGAGAATCCCCGCTTCGTCTATGAGTCGTTCTTTCAGAACTTCGCGATTCCCCAGCGGGTGGAATTCCAGGCCGGCGATGCGCACCTCAACACCAACAACAACCAGCTCGGCGCCTACCTCCAGGACGATTGGAGCCCTTCCGACCGCCTGACCTTTTACGTGGGCGCCCGCTGGGACTTCGAGTCGGCGGCAATCAACACCAAGTACGTGACGCCCAAGGACGTGGTGGATACCCTCACCAAGTATCAGAGCCAGCTCTTTCTGCCCCTGAATCCCAGCCGGTACTTCACCGACGGCACCCAGCGGAGCTCCTTCAAGGGCGCCATTCAGCCGCGGGTCGGCTTTTCCTACGGGATCACCAAGGACAACCGGACCACGGTGTTCGGCAGCGTCGGGCTCTTCTATGACCGCACTATTTTCGACCTGGCCACGGAAGAAAAGTTTGCCCTCCAGCATCCCGGCTACAACATCCAGTTCTATTCGACTGGTGGTCCCGCGGTACCGGGGAAGGTCGAATGGCAGAATTCCTATTTGACCGATAAGGCGGCGGTGATCGCGCTGGCCACCGGCCGCGGGTTCAACACCCGGGAAATCAAGCTGCTGCCCAATGACCTCAAGCCGCCCCGGTCCACCCAGTTCAGCGCCGGCATCCGCCAGCTGCTGGGCGACTTTGCCGTCGAGCTGGCCTACAACGGCGTGCGAAGCAGCAACACGCCCACCTTCTATTTTGCCAACCAGAATTTCACCTGCCCGGAGCGCTCCTTCGGGGTGGCCGGATGTTTCGTGAACAACTCGATCCCGGGGTTCGGAAACGTCCTGTTCCTGGACAACAAGGGGAAGACCTGGTACGACGCGGCCACCCTCAAGGTGGACCGTGCTTATCGCCCCGGGACAAAATTCGGCTGGGGCGGTGGCCTCGCGTACACCCTGGCCAAGCGGCAGACCCAGGGATTCAACGACGACTTCAGCTTCCCGAACCCGGCGGATTATCCCAAGCAGGTCCGCAACGATGAACGCCACCGGGTGGTGGCCAACTGGGTGATCGGAATGCCCGCGCTGCTGAACCTCTGGTTCAGCGGAGTGGGGACCATCGGCAGCGGCACCAACCTCGACGTGGGTGACCGTTTCGGCGGCACCGGTAACCCGCTCGTCGCCGGCGGTTTCGACACACCAGCCTACAAGATGCTGGACCTCCGCCTGCGCAAGGATTTCGTGGTCGGTCGGTCCCGGTTCGGCTTGACCATCGACGGATTCAACGTCTTGAACACCCAGAACCTGGGGTGCTACAACACCTTCAACCCATCCGACTCGAACTTCGGCAAGGCCGGCTGCGTTATTTCCGATCCACGACGGGTGCAGTTCGGGCTCGACTTGGGCTTCTAGGACAAGTAGACGGTGGAGGCGCCCGGGAACCCCGCGGCACGGGGACTAATGGGTATTGCGGGGTCTTTTAAACAAAAACCCGCCCCCCCGACCGGCTCCGATAGGGGGTTGCGG
>JBEPVJ010000209.1:0-4973 GCA_041691095.1 Gemmatimonadales bacterium | reverse complement strand
GGCCAGGGTGCCGATCCGCGCCGCCTTGCCGAGGTAGGTCGCGCCGTTCAGAGTACAGACCTTGATCGCCTCGAGCGGCGTGAATCCCCCGCTTACCAGCAGCTCGACCTGGCGCTGATCGGAATATCCCGCGATGACTCCGCCCCCTCCGGTCGGATCGGTTCCCGCCACCAGCAATCCGCCGGCGCGGAAGAAACGCAGCTCCATCGCCATGTCACTGGCAAACAGCTTCCCGTACTGCGAGCGGGTGTTCTTCTGGGTCGCGGCGTAGCGCTCCTCGAATTGTAGCTTGAGCGTCGGCTCCAGGACGTCCAGGCCCGGCGGCATCGGCTGCCCCGGCGTGAAGGTCTCGAAGACGGTGAGGGTCGAGGTGACCGCCACGTGATGCTTGACCAGATCGCCGATCACCGCGCCGGCTTCGGCGCCGGCCGGGTCGATGGTCGCGAGCGCGGCCTGTCCGCCTCCCTGCCCGGGACACACATCGGGCTTCTTGTCGGCGACGAAATCGGTGCTGGCGAACAGCCCGTGCTCCAGATCGTCGATGCCGAGCGCGGCGGCCTCCCGATAGGTG
This sequence comes from Gemmatimonadales bacterium, assembly GCA_041691095.1. Classification (GTDB taxonomy): domain Bacteria; phylum Gemmatimonadota; class Gemmatimonadetes; order Gemmatimonadales; family GWC2-71-9; genus JABFSM01. Next base: position 4,402 of record JBEPVJ010000209.1, on the reverse strand, counting down.
ACCGAGCAGAGGTGCCCGGTGACCTTGAGCCCCCGCTTGTGGGCCTCCTCGACCGCGGCGCCCAGTTCGGCGCGGGTTATGTGCATGTACGCCTTGAACGAGGTAGCGCCGGCGTCGGCCCAGAAGTTCACCATGCGGCGCGCGTCGTCCGCGTCCGTGAGCTCGTGCACCTGTCCCAGCCCCAGGCCGGGGCCCTCGAGGTACGGGGCGGTGGCGTCGATCCAGGGCCCCGGCTTCTCACCCCGGTCGATGGCCCGGGCCAGGCCGATCTCGCCGTAGCCGTTCATGTTGCCGCCGGTCCGCATCGAGGTGACCCCGCCGGCCAGGTAGAGTCGGGAAAAACTCTCCGAAACGTTTCCGTATACACCGGGACCGGTCGGATAGAACAGGTGTTCGTGCAGCATCACCAGCCCCGGTATTACCGATTTGCCGGTCAGGTCGACCACCAGGGCGCCGGCTGGAACCGAGACCGACGCGGCATCCCCCAGCTCCGCGATGTTGCCGTCCCGGATGACCAGAGTCTGGTTTTCCCGCGCCGGCGCTCCGGTGCCGTCGATAACCCGCGCGTGCGTCAGCACGACGATGCCGGTGTCGACGCTGGTGTACTGGTGCACGTTGAGCGAGAGCGCCGGTCGCTGGGCGAGAGCGCCCACCGGACCGAGTCCCAGCAACGCGGCGAGCGCAAGGTGCCGGCTGATCGTCCTCACGGCGCACCCACCTTGGTCCGGGCGAACGATCGCGTGAATGCCGACGGCGGATTGTGTCCCGTTGCCATGTCGTATGCCTTCCGGTAAAAGGCGGCGGCCTTCTCCTTGCTGCCCATCTTCTCGTAGGTCATCGCAAGAAGCGCCTGCATGAATGGATCGGTCTTGTTGAGCTCCGCGGCCCGGGTCAGCTCCGCCTCCGCGGTCTTGAGATCACCGGTGTAGAGCGCGACGTAGCCCACGAGGTACGGGAGAAAGCGGGATTGCGCCGCGGCCATCGTGGAATCGGCGGAGAGCATCCTGCGGGCTGCCTCCACCTGGCGGTGCGCTTCCGCGGCGTCGCCGCGACGCGCGGCAAGACGCGCCAGCGCATGAGCCAGCCGAAAGTCCCAGAGGCTTTTGGGATGCGCCTTCGGGGTCGGCTCCTTGAGGCCCAACTCGCTTCCCCGCCGGTACATTCGCTCCGCTGTCGCGAGGTCTCCCGCGTCGATACAGACCCTGGCCGCCTCGTTGGCCATCTCGCCCTCCTGGTAGAGGGCGTTCTGCGGCTCGGTGGACTCTCGCGTGGCCCAATAGCCGATCACCAGCTCCTCGTAGCCGACGGTCTTCCCGCAGTTCCCCTCGAACGCGTAGGAAATCGCCATGCGGCGCTGCGCCGCGGCTCGGGCCGCCGGATCGGGTGCGGTTTCGATGAGCTGGAGGAAGATGGCGCGCGCGCCGGCGTGATTGCCGTCGGTATCCAGTCGCTGCGCCTGCCGCATGCTGTCGACCCGGGGGCCGGTCGGCTCATCCTGTGCGACCGTGCGCGAAGGCAGAATCCAGAGGCCGAAGACGAGGAGCAACGCCGGCAGGACGCGGCGGGTGCCGCGAGTTGGTGCAGTCATGATTCCCCGGTTGATTGAATTGACCGGGAATCTAGCGCCGATTATCGAGCCGCGGTGACCATGATCTCGACCAGGACCTCAGGGCGGTACAGGTCGGCGCGCACGCAGGCGCGGACCGGAGGGTTCTGCGGATCGACCCAGGCGTTCCAGACGGCATTCATCGCGGAGAAGTCACCCATGTCGGCCAACCAGATCTGCGCGGTGAGGAGCTTCGATTTGTCGGTGCCCGCACTCACGAGCAGTTGGTCGATTTTGTCGAGCACCTGGCGGGTCTGGGTCGTAACGTCGCCCTGGGGATCAGGCACGACGCCGGAGAGGTACGCAGTGTCGCCGCGGATGACGGCGCGGCTCAGGACCGGCATTCCGTTCACGGGCTGGGTGATGCCGATTCGAGTGATGGTCATGGTTCCTCTCAGGACGGGAATCAGTGCGCGCGCCGAATTCGAACCTGTTGGGCCCCTTCCCACAATACCCGGCGACCCAGCTCCGTCAGCTGCTCCAGACCCGAGGTCACCGTCAGGAAGTGGTTACCGGCCAGCGTCCCCGCCTTACTGGCAAAGGCGGTGGGCCCGTAGGGAATCAGCAGCTCCACTTCGCTGATTCCGCCGGGATAGAGCAGCAGCTCACCGGGGGCGGGGTAGCTGGTGGCGTTTTCGGGCGGAAGGTCGAGCACGCGGGTACCCAGCGGCACGAAGGCCGCCTGACCGCTCCACCGTGCCTGGATCGCGGGGTGTTCAAACGGCAGCAACGCTTCGAACGCGGCGCAGGTGAGTGGCGCGAGGGTCCGTTCCAGCCGGGCCTCGAAGCCGAGGCTGCCGATCAATATGTGGAGGTCGGTCACTTGGGCGGCTGCTTCTTACGCGCCAGCGACCGGTAGTATTCCTCGACCAGCGCCCGATATTCGGGAGGAGCCGCGGCCGGTGCCCCCATGGCGGGACGGTCTCCGCCAGTCTGGCCCAGCTCCCGCCACAGCCGGAATTCCCAGCTCTTGAGGCCTTCGATCACATCCTGCTGCAGCTGCTCGACGCTCTTCGGATCGGCGAAGGGGCGGCCCGACTCCAGCCGCTTGAGTCCGGCGATCGCGCGGTCGAGGTCGGCGACATCGAGATTCTTGCCGCGCAGCTCCCGACTGAGACTCTCGGCCGCCTCCCGGCGCATGCGGAATTCGCGGGCGAACTGCCGAGCCTCACCACCTTCGATGCGAGCCGCGCCGGGCGTGCCGCCAGGCGCTTCGCTGCCACCGCCAACTCCGCCTCCGCCCTGTCCGTTCTGTCCTGGTTGCTGGCCTCCCTGCCCTTGTCCGCCCTTCCCGCCCTTCCCGTCCTTCCCGTCCTGTCCATCTCCGGCGTCTTTCGCCTGCTGCCCCTGCTTCGCTCCAATCCGATCTTTGAGCGACTCCAGTCCTTTCACCAGGTCGCGCGCCTTGTCGAGCGACCGCTCCCGCTGCGCTTCGTCCGATTCCGTCAGTGCGCCCGCGGCCTCTTTGAGGCGGCCCGCAACGTCGTCGATATTCCCGGTGATCTGGCCTTCGATGCGATCCGAAAGCTCGGATGAGCCGTTCCGCATCACATCCTTCGAGTAGAGCACCTTGTCGTGAATTCTGCTGTCGCGAATAGCGGTCGCTGCCTTGTCGATTTTGCCGGCGGTCCCAGGTTGCTCGCGCCTGGTTTCGCGGGCGATACGCTCGGCGTCGGCCTGGAGGCGGTCCACATCCGCGGCGAGGCCGTCCTTGCGCTCACCGAGGCGCCGGACTTTTTCCTCCTTATCGGCGCCCGAAGCACCGGCCAGATTCTTGACCGCTCCGGCGACATCCCGTTGCCGATTTCCCAGCTCTTCGGCGCGTCGCTGCAGATCGCGCACGCTCTCGCTCTGCGCGGAGGTGCGGGCACTCTCCAGATTCTTCGCGGCCCCCTTGAGACGGTCGAGCGCATTGCCACCCTGGGTGGGCGATCCCGGTGAATTGGCGGCGGCCCGTTTCATGGCGTCGGCCGCCTCCTGCATTCGCCGGGAGGCCTCGGCCAGCTCGGGAGAGTTGCGCTCCCGTGCCAGGCGCTCCAGTCGGTGGGCTTCCTCTTCGGCCTCCTTGGCGAGCTGCCGCTGTTGTCCCCCGCCCCCACCGCCACCCTGCTGACCCATCCGATCGCGCAGGGCATCGGCCATGCGCTGCATCCGCTCGTTCTCCTGCTGCTGGCGGCTGGCGAGGCGCTTGAGCCGCTCGGCGGTTTCATCGAGCTCCTGTTGCGCGGTGCGCTGCTGCTCCTGCTGCACCGATTCGTACTGGTTCTGCAGTTTGTCGGTTTCCAGATCGAAGAGATCGGCGAGATCCTCGGCGCGCTGTTGGGACTTGCCTCCACCGCCGCCACCCTTCCCACCCAATTGGACTTCGACCTCCCGGTACGCATCCTCGGCGCGCTGCACCAGCTGCAGGGCGCGCTGCTCCCGGGGCAGTGCGCCCTGCGGATCGCCAAGGCCGAGCCGTTCCTCGGCCGTCTGCATTTCGGTGGCGGCGGTGTCGAGCGCGGCGTGGATCAGCTTGAAGGTGGTATCGGCGGCGAGGATATTCCGATCGACCAGCCGGCGGATCAGCTCGGTCACGTCGGTCTTGAGGTGCCCCTGGGAGATGGCGAGAGTCGTCAGGTTCTCGCGCCGCTCGCGCTCAGCGGTCTTCGCGCTGTCACGCAACCAGTTGAAGGTCCCGGCGATGATTTCCCGCTGCCGGGGCGAGAGCCCGTCAGGGCTCGGGCCGTCCCCGCCGCCCCCGCCGCCGCCGGACTCCGCCTGCTTGTAATCACGCCCGAAGGGACGGACCTGGAG
>JBEPVJ010000208.1:0-4976 GCA_041691095.1 Gemmatimonadales bacterium | reverse complement strand
ATGCTCGGTATCATCGGCGGCAGCGGCATCTACGACATCGATTCACTCTCCCGTCCGCACTGGGAAAAAATCGTCGGCCCGTTCGGCAAACCGTCCGATGATCTGCTCATCGGCGAGCTGGATGGCATGCGATTGGCCTTTCTCCCCAGGCACGGACGCGGCCATCGGGTTCCACCAGGCCAGGTGAACTATCGCGCCAACATCGACGCGTTGAAGCGAGCCGGCGTCACCGATGTGCTGGCATTTTCCGCGGTCGGCTCGCTGCGGGAAGATCTGGCGCCTGGCACCTTCGTGGTGGTGGACCAGTATATCGACACGACCTTTGCGCGGCAGAACAGTTTTTTCGGCCCGGGGCTGGTGGGCCACGTATCGATGGCCCATCCGGTGTGCTCGCGGCTCGGCAGCCTGGCCGAGCTTGCCGTGCGCGAATCCGGGGCGCCGTGCGTGCGCGGTGGCTCCTGCCTGGTGATCGAAGGCCCCCAGTTTTCGACCGGGGCAGAGTCGCGTCTGTACAAAGAGTGGGGAGCATCGGTGATCGGGATGACCAGCATGCCGGAAGCCAAACTCGCCCGGGAGGCCGAGCTCTGCTATGCGGGCATCACGATGGTCACCGACTACGACAGCTGGCACACCGAGCACGATCACGTCACCGTGGAGATGGTGCTCGCGGTCATGGCAAGGAATCTGATCGTGGCGCGGGAGGTGGTGCGCCGCACCGCGCCGCGCCTGCTATCTCGGCCGCTGCCCTGTCCCGATCGCTGTGATCGCTCGCTCGACGGCGCCGTGATGACCGCCCCCGATTCCCGGGATCCGTCGGTGGTGGCGCACCTGAGCGCGGTGGCGGGACGCGTGCTGTGAGCCGGCTTCACGATCTCATTCGCACGATCCCCGACTATCCCAGGCCCGGCATTCTTTTCCGGGACATCACGACCCTGCTGGCCGATGCCTCGGGGTTTCGTGACACCATCGGCGCTCTCGCCGGACGCTATCGGCACGCCGGCATCGCAAAGGTGGCCGGAGTCGAGGCGCGCGGATTCATCCTGGGCGGCGCGCTGGCGATCGAGCTGGGTGCCGGGTTCGTTCCGATCCGGAAGAAGGGAAAGCTGCCGGCGCCTACCGTCGGCCACGACTATGAGCTGGAGTACGGCAACGATCGGCTGGAGATGCACCTCGATGCCATCGGTACTGGAGAGCAGGTGCTCATTGTCGATGACTTGATCGCCACCGGAGGCACCGCCGAGGCGGCAGTTCGTCTGGTTGAGATGGTAGGCGGAGCGGTGTTCGAGTGTTGCTTCGTGATCGATCTGCCCGACCTTGGCGGCCGGGCCCGGCTCGAGGGCCTGGGTAAGGGGGTCTTCTGTCTGGTGGAATTTCCCGGCCATTGACTGGGCGTCGATGGCCCAACTGCCGACCCAGTTGAGAGTTAGCCATACCGAGTCGACAGGAGAGCGCAAGTCCATTAAATTCTGAGGGTTAGCTCCCCGCATTCCCGAGGACCGGATGAACGATTCCAGCCGCACCTGGCGAGATATCGTCGCCAAGTATCAGACGTCGAGCGTCAAGCGTGCGCTCTGGCAGCTCATCACGACGCTTGGGCTGCTCATCACAACCGTCATCGTCATGTACTGGAGCCTGTCGGTCAGCTATTGGCTGACGCTCCTGCTGGCTGTTCCTGCTGCCGGTCTCACCATCCGTACCTTCATCATCATGCACGATTGTGGGCACGGCTCGTTCCTGCCGTCCCGCACCTGGAACGACGTCGTCGGCTGGGTCACCGGGATTCTCACCACCACCCCGTACGCCCACTGGCGGCGTGAGCACGCCATTCACCACGCCACCTCGGGCCACCTGGACCAGCGCGGCACCGGCGACATCAACACGATGACGGTGCAGGAGTATCTCAAGGCCGGATGGCTCCGCCGGGTGTGGTACCGGATCTATCGTAACCCGCTGACCCTGCTGGTCGGTGGACCCACTTTCCTGTTCATCAAGCACCGCTGGCCAACCAAGAGTATCGCCGGGAAGAAAGAGCGTCTCAACGTTCACCTGACCAACCTGGCCATCGCCGCGCTGGTCACCACGCTGTCGCTGCTGGTCGGGTTCAAGGAAGTGATGCTGATCTGGCTGCCGATTTTCCTGCTGAGCGGCTCGGCCGGCGTGTGGCTCTTCTACGTGCAGCACCAGTTCGAAGATGCGTACTGGAAGGGCGGCAAGGAGTGGGACTACGCTACCGCCGCGGTATCGGGCAGCTCTTATTTCCGGCTGCCGCGCCTGCTGCAGTGGTTTACCGGCAACATCGGATTTCACCACGTGCACCACCTGAGCCCGCGAATTCCCAACTATTCGCTGGAGCGCTGCCACGCGGAAAATCCCACGTTCCAGAACGTCACCACGCTGACGATGGGGGAGGCGGTCCGCGCCCTCGGCCTCAAGTTGTGGGACGAGCAGAGCGGACGCATGGTGGGCTTCGGCCACCTGCGTCGTCTCCGCCGCGAAGACCGGCTTCGCCGCGCCGCCTGAGCCTGCCCTCTCTGTCATGACCACCTTGGCCGAGCTCCCGGCCGAGGTGATGCGGGCGGAGAGTCGGATCCGCCCCTGGATTCTGGAAACTCCGCTCGAGCCCTCTCCCATGGGCGTGGACGTCCGTCTCTTCCTCAAGCTCGAAAATCTCCAGCATACCGGCTCGTTCAAGGCCCGCGGAGCGTTCAACAAGCTGCTCGCGCTGGACCCTGCGGATCGGGCAGGCGGCGTGATCGCAGCATCCACCGGAAATCATGGCGCTGCCGTGGCCTATGCCGCTGCGGCACTCAAGACGCGGGCGCGGATCGTGGTTCCAGTCGATGCCAATCCGGCGAAGGTCGCCTCGATCAAGGCGCACGGCGGCGAGGTGCTATTTCATGGCAATGACTCGGGCCTTTCGGAGACATTCGCTCGCCGGCTCGCGCAAACCGAGAATGTTCCCTACATCTCTCCCTACAACGACCCCGAGGTGGTCGCGGGGCAGGGTACCCTGGGCATAGAACTGGTGCGCCAGCTGCCGAAAGCAGATGCCGTCTTCATTGCGCTGGGAGGCGGGGGCCTGCTCGCGGGCGTCGCCGCATATCTGAAGACGGTCTGGCCGGAGACCGTCGTCGTGGGCTGCTCTCCGGAAAATTCCCCGGTAATGATCGAGTCGCTGAAGGCGGGAGAGATTCTCGATCTGCCGTCGCTGCCCACGCTTTCGGATGGGACTGCAGGCGGAATGGAGCAGGGCGCCATCACCTTCGATTGGTGCAAGGCGCTGGTGACCGAATACGTCACAATTTCCGAAGACGACATCCGCCAGGGAATGCGCTCCGTCCTGGAGACGCACCACCTGGCGGTTGAAGGCGCTGCGGGTGTGGCACTCGCCGCTTACTTCCGCCAAGCCTCCCGCTGGCGCGGCAAGATCGTCGTCGTCATTCTTTGCGGAGGCAATGTCGGCCCCGACGTGCTTCGGTCGGCCCTCTAGGGCGTAATTCGGAGACTGAGCTCGTCTCCCGGGGTGATGGCGATTTCCTGGCTGACCGAGCTTCCGTTAGCTCCGATCGGGACCGCCTGCACCCGAATCGTGGTATAGCCGGAAATGACGCTCTTCGGCAACTTGAAGCTCGACTCGTTCTTCCCGTTTGCCGTGCCGACCCGGATTCTCTGACCGCCCTGGATGACGTAGATCCTCATGTCGTTGAACGACTGGTTATCTACCTTGAGGACGGTACGGTCCTCGGGAATAATCCCCGGCCCTGTGTTGTTGTGCCCGGCGCACCCGGTTAGCGCCAGGGCCACCAAACCCGCAACCGCAAATGTCCTGCTCATAAGGCGCCTCATGTTTTCCTCCTGTTGGCCCCGCTTTCCATTCAATCAGACGACTGGTTGGGCTTCCGGATGCACAATACTGAGATGAAGCCTGCCTCTTTGACCCTGGAAGAGATCGAGCGGTGCGCCGCTGACCTCGCCCCGCTGGTGCGCGAAACGCCGGTCTGGGCCTGGCGCGACGAGCTCACCGAGCAGTTGCTGGCGCCCGGCACCAGGGCGATTCTCAAGCTGGAGCTGTTCCAGTACGCCGGCAGCTTCAAGGCGCGGGGCGCGCTCAACGTAATGCTGGGGCTGGGAGCGGATCGCCTCGCGAAGGGCGTGACCGCGGTGAGCGCAGGAAATCATGCGATTGCCGTGGCCTGGGCCGCGCGCACCCTCGGCAGCAGCGCAAAGGTCGTGATGCCGAGGGTGGCCGACCCCTTCCGGATCGGTCGATGCAGGGCGCTGGGTGCGGAGGTGGTCCTGGCCGACGATGTGCACGCGGCTTTTGCGCTCGCCGACCGGATCGAGCGGGAAGAAGGCCGGGCGATGGTCCACCCGTTCGAAGGACCGCGCACCGCCATGGGCACCGCCACGCTCGGACGGGAGCTGCTCATGCAGGTGCCCGACCTGGACGCCGTCATCGTACCGGTAGGCGGCGGGGGGCTGGCGGCGGGAGTGTCGTCCGCCATCAAGGCGATCACCCCCTCCTGCCTAGTGATCGGGGTCGAGCCCGAGGCGAATGACGTCATGCAGCGGAGCCTTCGGTCGGGCACGCCGGAAAAGGTCCCCGAAGGCGGCTACCGCACGATCGCGGACAGCCTCAGCCCGCCCTACACACTGCCCTACAGCCTCGAACTGTGCCGGCGCAACCTGGATGATCTGGTCCTGGTGAGTGACGACGCGATGCGGGCGTCGCTCGCCGCGATGTTTCGCGGGCCCAAACTGGCGGTCGAGCCGGCGGGAGCATCAGCCGCTGCTGCGCTGATTGGCCCCCTGCGCGAGCGCCTCGCCGGAAAAAAGGTGGGCCTCATCGTCTGCGGCAGCAATATCGCGCCCGAACGTTATGTCGAGCACCTGACCCGCGGAATGGCGCTGCTGGAGAGCCGGCTGGCCGTAGCGCCAGCGTGAAGCCGCTGCTCGTTCTGGCGATTGCGTTCGCC
>JBEPVJ010000207.1:0-4994 GCA_041691095.1 Gemmatimonadales bacterium | reverse complement strand
GGGTAGTCCTGATCCGAGCCCTCCCCGGCGCGCGCAAACCGCGCTGGATGCTGAGCCTGGTGCTGTTGCTGATCACGGTGGTCTGTACGCTCGGCGCCGGCGCGTCGCTTGCCGGCGTGTGGTACCCGTATTCGCCACCCGGGTTTTTCGGCGCATTCCTCGGGGTGGGCCAGTTCTTCGTGAACGTCGCCCGGGGAGACTGGCGCGTCATTCTCGACGGCTGGACCTTTGCGGTACCGCTCCTCGGGATACTCCTGGTGCACGAATCGGGGCACTATTTTGCCGCGCGGCGCTACGAGATCGATACCACCCCGCCGTTCTTCCTGCCCATTCCCCCGAACCTTCCCACGCCCATCGGCACCCTGGGCGCCTTCATCAGGCTGCGCAGCCACCTGCTCGATCGGCGCCAGCTGCTCGATGTCGGCGCGGCCGGACCGATCGCCGGGTTCGTGGTGGCCGTGGCGGTGCTGATCTGGGGGTATCACACTTCGCTGTCGATCGCGCTTCCGGCGCCGGGAACCCCTGCGACCTGGGTGTCGTACGCCGGACAGTCGATTGGGTTGGGCGACTCGCTGCTGACTCATTGGTTTCGGGAACGGGCCTTTCCCGGTGCGGCGAGCGTGCACCTGAGTCTGCCGGCCTTCGCCGGCTGGGTCGGCGTGTTCATCACGGGACTCAACCTGCTCCCGCTCAGTCAGCTGGACGGTGGGCATGTGATGTACGGATTGCTGGGGCGCCGACAGCGCTGGGTGGCGGGTATCAGTATCGTGGGTCTGCTCGCGCTGTCGAGATTTTCCCCGAGCTGGCTGGTCTGGGTGGGCATGACGTTTTTGATCGGTGGGGGCCGCTGGACCCACCCGTCGGTGCTGATCCCGGAACGCCCCGTTCCCCAGAGCCGTCGCTGGGTCGGGCTGATTTGCGTGGTGATTTTCGCGCTGACTTTCGTGCCGGTACCCTTCGGATCCTGAACCCCCAAGCCAGATGACCGAACCGAAATTTTCCCGGCTCAAGCACGATCTGGCCAATCCGCTTTCCGCCATTCTCGCCGAGTCTCAGCTGCTGCTTTTGCGCTCAGAGGAGTTTCCCGAGGACGTGGTGGAATCGCTTCGGGCAATCGAAGAAGGGGCGATGCGAATGCGGGATATGTTGCGGGACATCACGACGGGATGAGGCCTAGCCTTCAAGCCTGAACACGCCGGCCTGCTTGGCGAGCTTTTCCGCCGTCGAGGCCAGCGCGGCCGCGGTACCCGCGATCTCCTCGGTCGACGCGCTCTGCTCTTCCGCCGAGGCCGCCACTTCTTCCATCGCCGCCGCAAAGGCCTCGGTGCCACGCGCCAGGGCGTCGAGCCGTTTGGTAGTGTGCTCGACCACCGAGCTCGACGTCAATGCGGCTCGCTCGATGGCTCCGGTCCATTCCTCGGTTTCCGCGACCGCGGATTCGACCTGACCGAACGATTCCCGCCCCAGGTCGGTCGAGCGACGGACACTGTCCACCGCCGCGGCGGACCGGCTGCTCGACTCTCTCGATTCTTCGATCCGGGCAAGGAGCGCGGCGACGGCGCTCTCGGTGCGCTCGGCCGCCTCGGAGGAGGTCACGGCCAGTCGCTCGACCTCTTTGGCAACCACGGCGAATCCGGCGCCTTCCTGGCCCGCCCGGGAGGCTTCCATCGTCGCGCTGAAGGCGAGCAGCTTCGACTGTCGAGCCATCCGCTGGACCAGCTCGACGAAGTCGCGGATCTCCTCGGACGCGGTGGCCAGCAGATCGGCGGCGGTGGCGTTCTTCTTCACTTCGTCGACCAGCACCTCGAGCTCTCTCGCACTGGCATCGAGCCGGTCGCGATTTTCACGAGAGAGGGCGCGCAGCCGCTGGTTTCGCTTCACCCCTTCGCCGACTCCCATGGTCAGAGCCGCAGAGAGATCCATCATGCGGCTGGAGTCGGCAGCCATCTCCTGAATCGTTTGTGCCATCCCTGCCGACTGGAGACTCAGCTCGGTGGAAGTCTGGGCCATCTGTTCGGACGACGCCGTCATCTCTTCCGAGCTGGCTGTAAGGTCGAGGGCCATCTCCGCCGTCTCAGAGGCCGTGCCCTTGATGGCGATGGTGAGGCTGCGAAGCCCGCCGATCATCGCGCTGGTCGCCCGACCAAGCCGGCCGATCTCGTCATCGGCGATCGAAGGCGTGAGTCGAACGGAGAGATCTCCGGCGGCGACCGATTCCGCCGCCGCCGCCAGGCTGGCGACCGGCAAGGCGAGATGTCGCGTCATGAATCCGTTGACCGCGGCGAGCGCGGCGAGGAGCAGCAGAAACACCGCGAGTCCCGCGCCGCCGAGCGTGGTGTTGGAGGTCCGGAGCTCTCTCAGCGGCACCGACTCGGCCATATGGGAGACGACTCGCCAGGTATTGCGATTGGTGGTGTGCACCGCGCCCCGCTGGACCGCACCGTCGTTGTATCGTATTACGGTCGGGGTGGAGGCGAGGGGGAGTGCCTCGCGTCCCGGTATCGGCTCGAGGTTGGCGGCCCGGTCGGAGCTCGCGATCACCCGACCGGCGGTGTCGATGAGGTCTACCCCGATTCGCCCGGGGGTCGCGGCATCATGGACCGCCCCCTCAATGGCGGCGAGCCCGTAGACCACCTTTATCACCCCCACCACCGCCTCGGCGTCGGTCTCGCGCACCGCGCCGGCTACCGAGACCGACACGGCACGGGCCGACTGGTCATAACTCGTTTCCGATGGGCTCAGGCCGGACGCCTGCGCCGTGCGCCACCATTCCTCGTCGCTCTGGACGAAGTCGGAGGTACGCTCGGTGGTAATCGCGTTGAAGCCGTTGATGTCGGTAATCAGGACTTCGGCCAGGTTCAGCGAAGCGGCGTGGTCCAGCAGAAAGGCTCGGGTGCGGGGATCGACGTCGAGAGTCCGGCTGGAGTCGAGACGCTTTTCCAGAACGTCGATGGGCTGCCCAACCAGCCCGAGCTGCTCGGCGCGGGCGGCGCCCACGCGGGCCGCGGCCACGACCGCGGGCAGCGACGCGAGCAGTCGGACCTGCCGCTCCCGGTCGGCGACGACGACATCGATCACCTTCGCGGCCTGCTCCGCCGCCTGGAGAATATTCGCGTCGGCGGTGTGCAGGACCCGGCTCCTGATGATGCGGCTTCCCGCCACTGCCATCGCGGCGAGAATGACAAATGATGCGACGCCGATCCAGACGACGATTCGGCGGCTGAGAGAGCTGGCGGAGCGGGCCTGGGGGTCTATCACACCCCAAGTATAGGGGCCACGAGGCGGGGGCGTAATCGGTTGCGGTTGCGCGTTAGGAGGAGGGTGGCACACGCGGGAGCAAATCCGGGCAGAAACCACCACTCCGCGCCCGGCGTATGGAGATAAGCCCTGCTTTCAACTCACCTGGACGACTCGATGGCAACTCGCGCGACCCGCCGGCAACACTTCCTCCGGTATTTCGGGTGATCGACCGGCGCGGGTTTCTCCAGGTCGCCGCGACGGTGGCGGGCGGGCTGGTGGTGGGCTTCGCCCTTCCCCTGGAGTCCTGCTCGCCCGGGTCCATCTCCTCTCTCGATCCGCTGGTGGAAATCGCCACGGACGGGCGCGTGATCGTCTACATCACCGCGACCGAGATGGGACAGGGGGTGCTCACCTCCCTCGCCATGTTACTGGCCGAGGAGCTCGACGCCGACTGGAAGCGCGTGGAGACTCGGCTGGCGCCGGCCGACGCCGACCGGTTCGGGCCGCAGGTCACGACGGCGAGTCTTTCCATCTTCCGAGGGTGGGGTACCTATCGAAGGGCCGGCGCGATGGCCCGAAACCGGCTCGTCCAGGCAGCAGCGCAGGCGTGGCAGGTAAGGACCGCCTCCTGCGCGACGCGTGACGGTGCAGTGCACGCGGCAAATGGGCGCCGGGCGGGGTACGGCGCGCTGGCGTGGCGGGCGGCCCGAATTGTCACCCCGGCCGAGCCACCGCTCAAACTGCCTTCCACATTCCGGCTCGCAGGCAGGCCGCAGCCACGGCTCGACCTTCCCTCCAAGGTCGACGGGACTGCGTGCTTTGGAATCGACATCCGGCTTCCCGGCATGCTGACCGCCTGCGTGGCTCGGGCACCTCGTCGCGGCAGCCGAGTCGCGTCCTTCGACGATCGAGCCGCTCGCGCGGTTCCCGGCGTGCGCGCAGTGGTCGAAATTCCGACCGGAATTGCCGTGGTGGCGGAAGGCTTCTGGCCGGCGAAGCTCGGCCGGGAAGCGCTGGTAATACAGTGGGAGGACCATGCCGACGCCGGCCCCGACAGTGAAGCACTGCTCGATTCGTTCGGTGCCATGCTCGACCAGAAGGCGCTGGTCGCCGCCCATCAGGGCGATGCGGTGGCGGAGCTGACAGGTCATTCGGGGCTGGTCAGCGCGGAGTACGCCTTCCCCTACATCGCGCACGCCACGATGGAGCCGATGAACTGCACCGTCCACGTTACCCCGAGTGCGTGCGAGGTGTGGGCCCCGACCCAGGCGCCTAACCTGGCGCGCGCCGTGGCCGCGGAGGCGGCTGGAATTCCGCTGGCGTCCGTGACGGTGCATCCGACGCTCGTGGGCGGTGGGTTCGGCCGACGGGCCTACCAGGATTTCGTGGACGAGGCGGTGCGGATTGGTGTGCAGGTACCGCACCCGGTCCAGGTAATCTGGACTCGTGAAGACGACATGCAGTACGACTTCTACCGGCCCGCATCCCGGCATCGGCTGCAAGGACGGGTCGGCCCCGGGGGAGCGCTGCATGCCTGGCATCATCGGGTGATCGCGCCGTCGGTCTACCAGTACTACTTCTCGCCCCGCTCCCGCGGCATTCCCGACGGACTCGATTTTATCTCGATGTCCGGCGCGCCCGAGCTGCCCTACCATATCCCCCACCTGCTGGTGGACGGGCACACCCCCGCGACGGCCATTCCGGTCGGCATCCTGCGTTCCATCGGGCACTCCTACAATATCTTCGCGCGGGAA
>JBEPVJ010000206.1:0-5003 GCA_041691095.1 Gemmatimonadales bacterium | reverse complement strand
GCACCGCTCGCCGCCCGAAAGACGGCGGGGCAGGGGTGGTCCGGCCTCCACGTGATGGTCGGAGTGCCGGGGACGGTCGGCGGCGGCGTGTTCATGAACGCCGGCTGTCACGGCGCGCAATGGGCCGACGTCGTCGAACGGGTGACCGTCGTCGATACCTCGGGAGAATCCCGGGTGATTCAACGCGCGGACATTCCCTTCACCTATCGCCGCAGCGGACTCGACGGCGGCATCGTGCTCGAAGTGGAAGTCCGGCTCCGGCCGGGAAGCCGGGACGAGCTCGACCATGAGGTCGAGCGGCTCTTTGAGTGGCGGCAGGAGGGAACGCCATTCAACCAGCCCTGTTGCGGCAGCGTGTTCAAGAATCCCACGCTCCCGCCGCCGCCCGGTTGGAACCGGGCCTGGACCGCGGGCAGTCTGGTCGAGGCCGCCGGACTGAAGAGCGTCCGCGTCGGCAACGCCCAGATCTCGCCCATGCACGCCAACTACTTCGTGAATATCGGAGATGCCACGGCGCAGGACGTGCGCGCGCTGATCACCCGCGTGCGGGAGGAAGTTCGCGCCGAGTTTGGCGTGACGCTTGAAACAGAAGTGAAGATCATCGGACCCCTGGGGGAGTATTTGGATGTCTGACTATTTCGTGCATGAGTCGAGCTATGTGGATGACGGGGCGACCATTGGAAAGGGAACCCGGATCTGGCATTTCTCCCATGTGATGGCGGGGGCGGTCATCGGGGAGCGCTGCAATCTCGGTCAGAACGTTGTGGTGATGCCCGGCACGTCAATCGGGGCGAATGTGAAAATCCAGAACAACGTCTCCATCTACGAGGGTGTCACGCTCGAGGACGACGTGTTCTGCGGGCCCAGCTGCGTATTCACCAACGTCATCAACCCGAGGAGCCACGTTTCCCGGAAGAGCGAATATCTCAAGACACGGGTCAAGCGTGGCGCCTCGATCGGAGCCAATGCCACGATCATCTGCGGGGCTACGCTGGGTGAGTACGCCTTCATCGGTGCCGGAGCGGTCGTCCGGGGGGATGTGCCGGCGTATGCGCTGATGCTGGGAGTGCCGGCCCGACGGGCCGGCTGGGTCTGCTCCTGCGGGACCCGCCTCCAGCTGCGGGACGGATACGCCACCTGCAGCGGCTGCGGCAAGAAATATCGGGAAGTGGGGGCGCGCTTGAGTCCGGTTGACCCATAGGGGTAAGACAGGCTAAGTTATGTCTGCACACTGACTTGCGACTAATTTTCGAGGTAAGATTGTGATCGTCCCTCTGCTCGATCTCAAGGCGCAGCATGCCGCCATCCGGGACGCGGTCATGCCTGCCGTGTTGTCGGTCATTGAGCGGCAGCATTTCATCATGGGTCCCGAGGTCGAGCAACTCGAGTTAGCGGTCGCCAGGCTCTCGGGCGTCCGGCATGCCATCGGTTGTGCCAGTGGAACGGACGCCGTTCTCCTCCCCCTCCAATCCTTGAGCCTTGTCCCGGGCGACGAAGTCATCACGCCGGCGTTCACTTTCTTTGCCACCGCAGGGACCGTCCACAATGCTGGCGGGAAGCCGGTCTTCGTGGATATCGAGGCCGAGTCGTTCAATGTCTCTCCCGAGGCCATCGAGGAAGCCATAACCCCCCGCACGCGGGCGATCGTGGTGGTTCACCTCTTCGGCCAGATGGCCCGGATGGAGGCCATCCTCGCCATCGCCGAGAAGCATGGGCTCCCGGTCATCGAGGATGCCGCCCAGGCTGTCGGCGCCCGTCGTCGGATGGGCGGGGAATGGCGCCTCGCGGGGGAGACTGGTTGGGTGGGGACGTTGTCGTTCTTTCCCAGCAAGAATCTCGGAGCGTGGGGGGACGGCGGCATGATGCTGACCCAGGACGAGGCGCTGGCCGATCACCTCAGGAAGCGCCGTCTCCACGGCGGGAGCAAACAGTATTTCCACGAGTTCGTCGGGACCAACAGTCGACTGGACACTCTCCAGGCGGCCGTTCTGCTGGCCAAGCTTCCCTTCCTGGCGGGCTGGAGCGCCGCACGGTACCAGAATGCGCTGACCTACTCCGAGCGACTGGCGGCCTGCCCGGGAATAACCCCGCCGGCCATCGACGCAGCCAATGAGCACATTTTTCATCAGTATACGGTTCGTGCCGCTGGCCGGGACGCGCTCATGGAGCATTTGAAGGCCCGCGGCATCGGATGTGCAGTGTACTACCCGCTTGCACTGCACCTTCAGCCCTGCTTCGCCCATCTCGGCTACCGCCCCGGCAGCCTGCCGGTGACGGAGGCCGCAACGGCCGAAGTGGTCTCGCTTCCGGTGTATCCGGAGCTGACCGAAGCCCAGAAGGATGCCGTCGTCGAAGCGGTCCACGAGTTTTACGACTGAGAGCCTGGAGAGTCTGCTGATGTCGCTGGCGAATGATCTGGTCAAGAAGGCCGAGTCTCGTGAAGTCCTTTTCGGGATCATCGGCCTCGGATATGTCGGACTGCCCCTCGCTGTTGAGCTCGCCAAGGCGGGCTACAAGGTGCTCGGGTTCGATGTGAGCGAGCGGGTCGTGGCCGGGCTTAACAAGGGCACCTCGCACGTGAAGGATGTTACCGACGCCCAACTTCAAGAGATCCTGAAGACCGGACGCTTCACTGCCACCACCGACGGCAATCGCCTCCGCGAGGCGGACGCGATTTCCATCTGCGTGCCGACCCCGCTTTCGAAGTTCAAGGATCCCGACGTCAGCTACATTGTGGCGGCAACCGAAACCGTCAAGAAGGTATTGCGGCCCGGTCAGGCCATCATCCTGGAGAGTACGACGTACCCGGGAACCACACGGGAGATCATGCTTCCGCTGCTGGAGGCCACCGGGCTCAAAGTGGGCGAGGACTTCTTCCTCTCGTTCAGCCCCGAACGGGTGGATCCCGGCAACGCGGTCTACCAGACCAAGAACACGCCAAAGGTGGTGGGCGGGATTACCGCTGACTGTCTGCGCGTCGTGTGCGCACTCTATCAGCCGGCCATCGATTCCCTGGTGCCGGTCTCGACGACCGAAGCGGCGGAGCTGGTCAAGCTGCTCGAGAACACTTTTCGCAGTGTGAACATCGGCCTCGCCAACGAGATGGCCATCGTCTGCGACAAGCTGGGCGTCGACGTCTGGGAGGTGATCGACGCGGCGGCCACCAAGCCTTTCGGCTTCATGAAATTCACTCCCGGCCCGGGGCTCGGCGGTCACTGCATCCCGATCGATCCCCACTACCTCGCCTGGAAAATGCGAGGCCTCAATTACAAGACCCGCTTCATCGATCTCGCCGGCGAGCTCAACACGGAGATGCCGGTGTTCTGGGTCCGGAAGGTCGGCGACGCGCTCAATCAGCTCGGCAAGGCCGTGCGTGGCTCATCGGTGCTGATCGTGGGCGTGGCCTACAAGAAAGACATCGAGGATCTCCGAGAGAGCCCTGCGCTGGACATCATCCGGCTGCTGGAGCAGCAGGGTGCCAAGGTGGCTTACCACGACCCCTACGTGCCGGCCTTCTCCGAAGACGGGCACCAATTCAAGTCGGTGCCGCTCACCGCGGAGACCGTCAAGTCCTCCGATTGCGTGATGATCGTCACCGATCATACCTCGTTGGACTACCAGCTGATCCGGACCAACGCGCGCTGCATTGTGGACACCCGTAACGCCCTGGCACGCACGCTGGCGCGATGAAGGTCACGATCGTCGGGAGTGGCTACGTCGGCCTGGTGGCCGGCGCGTGCCTGGCGGAAACCGGGAATGATGTCATCTGCGCCGACGTCGATTCCCGGAAGGTCGCTCGCCTGCTGGAAAGCGACATTCCGATTTACGAGCCCGGGCTGGAGCAGCTGATCCGCCGCAACCGTGCCGAAGGCCGCCTCGACTTCACGACCGACGTCGGCGCTGCGGTCAAGCATGGCAAGGTGGTCTTCATCGCAGTGGGCACACCTCCGGGTGAGGACGGCTCCGCCGACCTTCAGCACGTGCTCTCGGTCGCGCGCACCATCGGCCAGCACATGAACGAGCCGAAGGTGATCGTCACCAAGTCCACCGTTCCGGTGGGGACCGCGGAGAAGGTTCGCGCCGCCATTCGAGGCGAAACCCGGGTCCCGTTCTACGTCTGCTCCAATCCCGAGTTTCTCAAGGAAGGCGCCGCGATCGAGGATTTCATGAAACCCGATCGGGTGATTCTTGGCGTGGACAGCGACGAGGCCCGGGAAATCATGGGAGACCTCTACGCCCCGTTCGTCCGCACCGGCAATCCAGTGCTCTTCATGGACATTCCCTCCGCCGAAGTCACCAAGTACGCCGCCAATGCGATGCTGGCCACCCGCATCTCGTTCATGAACCAGATCGCCGAGTTGTGCGAGCGGGTCGGTGCGGACGTGTCGATGGTCCGGAAGGGAATCGGCACCGACCGGCGCATCGGCAGCGCCTTTCTTTTCCCCGGCCCGGGATACGGCGGGTCGTGTTTTCCCAAGGACGTGCGCGCGCTGGCGCACACGGCACGGGAAATGGGCATGGAGCCGACCCTTCTCGAGGCGACCGAGGCGGTCAATGATCGCCAGAAGCTGGTGCTGCTGCGGAAGCTGATCGGCCGGCTGGGGCCCCGTCTCGCCGGGCGGCAGGTGGCGGTATGGGGACTTTCGTTCAAGGCCGAGACCGACGACATGCGGGAAAGTCCCGCCCTTCCGCTGATCGACGGCATTCTCGAGGCGGGCGGGTCGGTTCGAGCCCACGATCCCAAGGCGATGGAAGCGGCCCGTGAGATCTACGGCGACCGGCTCTATTACGCGCGCGACCCCTACGACGCGCTGGCCGGGGCCGATGCGCTGGTCATCGTGACCGAATGGCTGGTGTATCGTAACCCGGATTTCGAGAAAATGCGTTCGCTACTGACCGCGCCGGTCGTCTTTGACGGCCGGAACCTCTACGCCCCCGATCGCATGGCCCGGCTGGGGTTCGAATACCACGGCATTGGACGGGCCCGCGCATGAGGGTGCTGG
>JBEPVJ010000205.1:0-5006 GCA_041691095.1 Gemmatimonadales bacterium | reverse complement strand
CACGGAGAGCTCGCCGCTGGATTCGACGACGCCGTCTCCGGTCGCATCGCCGTGGATTGGGATAGCGTGCTGCCCAAGTTCCCCGCGGGGGCTGGGCTCGCCACGCGACAGGCATCGGGGAAGGCGCTCGAGGCGCTGTATCCGGTAGTCCCCACTCTCGCCGGCGGATCGGCCGACCTCGCCGGAAGCACCGGAACCAACGTTAAGGGCGCCACCGATTTCGAAGCCGACAGCACCGGTCGCAATTTTCACTGGGGCATCCGCGAGCACGCGATGGGCTCGGTGATGAACGGGATGGTATTGCACGGCGGAGCCCGACCCTACGGCAGCACCTTCCTGGTCTTCTCCGACTACATGAAGCCCGCGATTCGCCTGGCCTGCCTCATGGGCATACCGGTGACCTACATCTTCACCCACGATTCCATCGGCCTGGGTGAAGATGGTCCGACCCACCAGCCCATCGAGCACCTGGCCGCGCTGCGGGCGGTGCCCAACATGACCGTCATCCGTCCGGGCGACGCCAACGAAACGGCGATGGCCTGGCGGGCGGCCCTCGAGCACGCCACCGGCCCCACCGCGCTGGTGCTCACCCGGCAGAAGCTTCCGGTTCCCGATCGCGCGGCACTTGGCTCGGCCGAAGGAGTCCTCCGCGGCGGCTACGTGCTCCGCGAGCCGTCCACCGCCATCCAGGCCATCGTGATCGGCACCGGGTCGGAGCTGCAGCTCGCGCTGGAAGCGGCGGAGCGGCTGGGCTCCGAGGGGATCGCGGTGCGGGTGGTGTCACTGCCGTCCTGGGAGATTTTTCGGCGCCAGCCACAGGCGTACCGGGACCAGGTGCTGCCACCCGCAGTTCGGGCCAGGGTATCTGTGGAGGCGCTTTCCCGCATGGGCTGGGGAGAGTGGATCACCGATGACGGCGAGGCCATCGGCATCGACCACTTCGGCGCGTCTGCGCCGGCGGAGCGGCTCTATCAGGAATTCGGGATCACGACCGACGCGGTAGTCGCGGCGGTGAAGCGTACCCTGGCGCGGAGGCGCTGAATGGCCACCAATCCTCTCATCCGACTGGGGCAGTTGGGCCAGAGCCCCTGGTACGATTACATAACCCGCGATCTGATCAAGTCCGGAAAGCTTGCCGGGCTGATCCGGGACGACGGGCTCCGGGGCATGACCTCGAATCCGACCATCTTCGAGAAGGCCATCGCCGGAAGCGCCGACTACGACGCGGACATCGGCCGGCTGGCCGCCAAGGGCCGTACCCCTGGGCAAATCTTCGAGGCCCTCGCGGTCCAGGATGTCCGCGCCGCCTGCGACGCCTTCCGGCCGGTATACGAGGCCTCGGAGGGCTCCGACGGCCTGGTGTCGCTCGAGGTCAGTCCCGAGCTGGCCGGCGACACCGAAGGTACGGTGGCGGAAGCCCAGCGACTCTGGACGGCGCTCGACCGGCCCAACGCAATGATCAAGATTCCCGGGACACAGGCGGGACTGGGCGCCATCGAGGCCTCGCTCGCGGCCGGCATCAGCATCAATGTGACGCTGCTCTTCGCAGTGGACCGCTACGAGGAAGTCATCGAGGCTTTTCTGTCCGGGTTGGAAAAGCGACGGGCCCAGGGTCAGCCGATCGATAAGATCACGTCGGTCGCCTCGTTCTTCGTGAGCCGAGTGGACGGCAAAGTGGATCCGCTGCTCGACAAGGCGGGTGACCCCGCGAAGCTCCGCGGCACCGTGGCCATTGCCAATGCGGGGCTGGCCTATGCCGCGTTCGAGCAGTCCCGCTCGACGCCGCGGTGGCGTGCGCTGGCCGCGGCCGGTGCCCAGCCGCAGCGGCCGCTCTGGGCGTCCACCAGCACCAAGGATCCCAAGTATCCCGACGTCTACTACATCGAGTCGCTGGTCGCGGCGGACACCGTGAACACTATTCCGCCCGATACGTTCGACGCCTATCGCGATCACGGCAAGCCCGAGCCCCGCATTGCGCACGCCATGGCCACGGCATCCGAGCGCCTGGCTGCGCTGGCCTCCATGGGCATCGATCTCGGCGAGGTCACCCGGTTCCTCGAGGAAGATGGTGTCGCCAAGTTCGCGGCGTCGTATCGTCAGCTGCTCAACGGCATCGAGACCAAGGCACACGCACTGGCCTCATCATGATGGCGGCGCTGCGCCGGATCTCCCTGACCCAGTGGATCATCATCGCGACCATCCTGGGAGTGATCGTCGGCTGGCTCGATCACGACGTCTGGACCCAGACCAACGTCGGCGAAGCCCTCAAACCGCTCTCGAACATCTTCCTCCGGATGATCAAGAGCATCGTCGTGCCGCTGATCTTCGGCAGCCTGGTGGTGGGCATTGCCGGGCATGGCGACGACCTCAAGCGGGTGGGGCGTCTCGCCCTCAAGTCGCTGATCTATTTCGAGATTGTTACCTCGGTGGCCCTGTTCATCGGCCTGGCCGCGGTGAATCTCATCCGGCCGGGAGACGGCGTCTCACTGGCCGTCTCGGCCGATGACGCCAAGGCCTTCCAGAATGCACCGGTCACTCTCTCCGGAGTGCTGGAGCATACGGTACCGATGAGCTTCTTCGACGCCGCCGCGAAGAATGAAGTGCTCCAGGTTGTCTTTTTCTCGGTGCTCTTCGCCGCCGCACTGACCCAGGTCAAGCCGGGCCGCGCCAAGGATTCGATGCTCGGCTTCAGCGAGGGGTTGTCCGAAGTGATGTTCAAGTTCACCAACATCGTGATGAAGTTCGCGCCCATCGGCATCTTCGCCGCGGTCGCGGGCACCATCGGCAAGAACGGCCTCGGCGTCCTGGTGGCGCTGGGCAAACTGGTGCTGACCCTCTATGGCTCGCTGGTGCTGTTCGTAATCCTGGCGCTGGTGCCGGTCGCGTTGATCGCCCGGATACCGATCGGGCGCTTCTGGCGCTGGGTCCGGGAGCCCTGGCTGATCGCCTTTACCACCGCGAGCTCCGAGGCGGCGTTGCCGCTCGCGATGGAGAACATGGAAAAATTCGGCGTACCACGGCGGATCGTCTCCTTCGTAATGCCGACCGGCTACTCCTTCAACCTCGATGGCTCCACGCTGTACCTCGCGGTGGCCTCCATCTTCGTGGCGCAGGCCGCAGGCATCCACCTCGGGCTGGGCCAGCAGCTGGTGATGATGCTGACGCTGATGCTCACCAGCAAAGGCGTGGCTGCCGTGCCTCGCGCCTCGCTGGTCATTCTGTCGGGGACGCTCTCGCAGTTCGGGCTGCCGCTCGAAGGCGTCGCCGTCATCCTGGGCGTCGATGCGTTCATGGACATGGCGCGGACGTCGGTGAATCTGCTGGGGAATTGCCTGGCGTCGGCGGTGATGGGACGATGGGAAGGCGAGCTGACGCTCGCCCGGGACGACTCCTAGCGCTTGGGACCGGACTTGGGCTTCTTCTCTTTCCGGGGAGCGCGAGGCGGCGTGCGGGTCCAGAGCACGATGGCCCCGCAATTGGAAAACCGGTTCAGCTCGGGCGGCATCTCGGCGGGGCCCGAGTACACTTCTACTCCGTCGAGGTCTCGCGGCGGCTGTAGCCATACGACCGTCTCGTCGACCGGAATTCCATCCATGTAGTAGGCCGGAACACAGTTCCGGGGTGACCGCGCGAACGCGGCACGGCAAAAGGGCCCG
Source organism: Gemmatimonadales bacterium (assembly GCA_041691095.1). Taxonomy (GTDB): domain Bacteria; phylum Gemmatimonadota; class Gemmatimonadetes; order Gemmatimonadales; family GWC2-71-9; genus JABFSM01. Next base: position 1,350 of record JBEPVJ010000205.1, on the reverse strand, counting down.
CGGCAATCCACCCGCATCCCCGCAACGCCGCGCAGCAGATCACCCACCGTCCGCGGATCCCGCTTCTCGATCTCGGCCCGCATGAAGTAACGTCCACCACCCTCCTGGCTCCTTCGAAGAAAATCGGCCGGCAGGTTCGGCACTTCGGTGACCTGGATATCGGGAAGATGGACGCTCTCCGCATCCGCCTCGAACTCCACTTCGAGGGTTTCCGAGGGCTTCACCTCGATGGGTGAGCTGAGCGGCGTGAAGCCGATGGCACTGGCCTGGATGATGTACTTCCCGGGCGTGAGACCGTCGAAGGAGAATTCGCCGCGGGCATTGGTGGTGGTCGAGAACGCGGTGCCCAGCAACGATACCCGGGCGCCGGAAATGCCGGAGCGGTTGGCGGCCGCGAGGACGTTACCGGAGATCGCGCCGAGCCGCTGGCCCTGGAGCGCCGGAGGAAGCGCCATGAGCACGAGCAGGAGCCCGAGCGCAACGCGGGCGGTGGAACGCACGGCCATTTTCCACTCCCGGAAAAGCAGCCGGGCGCCGGGCGGCGCCCGATCTTGAATATGGCCTTACGATGGGTGCGGTCAAGCGGATTCGGCGCCGCCCACCGGAAGCCCGGCCGCCGCCCCAGAATCTGCCAGCCAGTGGACCGCTGTATTGGGAAGGCGAATAACCCGGGTGGGCAACGATAGGCCACCGGTGGAGTCGTGCAGGGCGCGACGCAGGGCGGAATTCTTTTCACTCCCCGTCACCAGGAAGAGCAGGTCACCGGCGGCTTGGAAGACCGGCGGCGTGAGCGTAACCCGCCGCCGAGGCGGCGTCGGCCCCTCCACGGCAAGGGCCCAGCGGAGGCGCTCCTGCAGCGACTCGGAGCCGGGGAAGAGCGAGGCGGTGTGACCATCGGGCCCGAGACCCAGCAGCACGAGATCGAGCCCCGCGGTGGGTAGCGGCGGCCCGTCGCGCGGGCCGAGTTGTTCTCGCAGGATGCTCTCATACGCCTGTGCGGCAGCCTCCGGCGCATCTTCTCCGCGAATGCGGTGAATACCGGCGGTCGGGATCGGCACTCGATCCAGAAGAGCCTCCCTCGCCATCCGGTAGTTGCTTCCTGGATCGTCAGGTGGCACGCATCGCTCGTCGCCCCAGAACACCTGGGCCCGCGCCCAATCGACCCGGCCCCGGTGCGGGTCGGCGGCCAGCAGTCGATAGAGTGCCTCCGGGGTCGAGCCTCCCGAGAGCGCCACGGCAAATCGGCCCCGCGCGGTGATCGCCCGGGAGGCCGCATTGACGAACCGGTCGGCGGCGGCGGCCATGACGTCTGCCTGGGTCGGAAAAACCTCAACCATCCGCGGCGGGTTC
>JBEPVJ010000204.1:0-5014 GCA_041691095.1 Gemmatimonadales bacterium | reverse complement strand
CCTTCGAGTCGGCTATTTTTATAAATAAAGACAACGGGACCCGCATGCGTTACCTGGTGAAGGGCGGTAACCCGGCCTGGTCGCCCGACGGCACCCGCATCGCGTACCTGGCCGAGGGAGCGCCCGGCGGCAATCAGATCTTCGTCCGATATATGGACGCGGAAGGGTCGGTGACCCAGGTCACCCGGGTGGCCAAGAGCCCGGGAGGGCTGCGCTGGTCTCCCGATGGGAAGCAGATCGGCTTCAGCATGCTGGTGCCGAAGGACACGCAGTGGCGGATCGACATGCCGGCTGCGCCCGCCGGCGCGGAGTGGACCAAGGCGCCCCGCATCGTGGACAACCTGCTGTACCGTGCCGACCGCACCGGCTACCTCGATCCCGCGTTCAGCCATCTCTTCGTGGTGCCCGCGATCGGCGGCACCCCGCGACAAGTCTCGAAGGGAGACTGGAACGCGGTGCCACGGGCCGGCCGTGGCTGGGATTGGCTCCCCGACGGCCGGACGGTCGTCGTGGCGGGCAACGACTCTTCCGATGCCGAGCGGATGTATCAGAGGCAGAATCTGTACGCGATCGAGGTGATGACCGGCGCCAAGCGGCTGCTTACTTCGAAGCCTGGCCAGTGGGGCAACCCCGTGGTCTCGCCGGATGGCAAGCTGATCGCGTTCCAGGGTTTTCCCGCCGAAGGTCCTTCGAGCTATCACGCCTCCGACCTGTACACCGTCGCGCCGGACGGCAGCGGGATGACGCTGTGGACCCCCGGCCTGGACCGCGACCCGGCCGATGTGGCCTGGTCCGCCGACGGCAAGGGGCTCTACTTCACCGCGGAAGATCGCGGCACCAGCAATCTCTGGTTCGCGGCGCTCGGCTCGCCGGCCCGGCAGATCACCACCGGCACCCACGAGATCGGCAACGCTGCGGTCACCAGGAGCGGGGTGGTATTCGCGGTGCGGTCCAACTACAACCGCCCGCCCGACGTAATCCGCTTCGAGGTAAAAAAGCCCGCCGAGATGAGCCAGCTGACCGAGGTCAATGCGGACCTGCTGACCGGCACCCGCCTCGGTGAGGTGGAGGAGATCTGGTACACCTCGACCAGCGGCGCGAAGATCCAGGGCTGGGTGGTCAAGCCGCCGTCATTCGATCCCTCGAGGAAATATCCGCTGATCTTCGAGATTCACGGCGGCCCGCACGGCGATTTCAATACCGGCTTCAATTTTTCCTATCAGAACTTTGCCGCCAACGGCTTCGTGGTGCTCTACACCAATCCGCGGGGGAGCACCGGATACGGCACCGCGTTCGGCAATGCGATCATGCACGATTATCCCGGAGTGGATTACGACGACCTGATGGCGGGGGTCGACACGGTGATCGGCCGGGGCTACATCAACACGTCGCAGATGTACGTGGGTGGCTGCTCCGGCGGGGGCGTCTTGTCGAGCTGGGTGATCGGACACACCGACCGATTTGCGGCGGCCGCGGTGCGCTGTCCGGTGATCGACTGGCTCGCCTTTGCGGGGGAGACCGACATCCCCCTCTTCACCTACAATTTCTTCGAGAAGCCGTTCTGGGAAGATCCGCTGCCGTGGCTCAAGCACTCCAGCCTGATGTACGTCGGCAACGTCAAGACGCCCGTGATGCTGATGACCGGTGTGCTGGACCAGCGCACGCCGATGCCGCAGACCGAGGAGTACTATTCAGCGCTCAAGATGCGGGGCGTGCCGGCGGTGTTATTGAGGTTCGAAAACGAGTGGCATGGGACCGCGTCGCGCCCTTCGAACTGGATGCGGACTCAGCTTTACATGATGAGCTGGTACCGGAAGTGGGGCGGCGGAGCAGCAGCGACGAGCGACCGGTAAGCGAGCCGAACAAGTGCGGGATGAAAAGCGAGAAGTGAGAGGGAGCGCAAGGGCGGGAATGAACAACTCACCGCCTTACGCCACCTCTCACTTCTCGCTTCCTTGCGAACTTCAAGGCTTTGGATACCGCTGGAGCCATTGCAGGTCATCGTCGTCTGTCCGGGCGACGTACACCGTTCCCTTCCCGAATCCCACCACCCGGCTCCTCGGATTAAGCGTCACCCGCCGAACCAGCGCACCGGTCCTGTCGAACACGTCGTAGCTCGGCACTTTGTCGCTCGCGGGGCGGGTGCGAAGCACCCAGACCTCCCCGTCGGGAGTCGCCTGTACCGTGCCCCGCCCGTTGAATGGCGGCATCGTCTCCGAAAAATCAGGCTCGGACTGCGGGGGCCCGGCTGACGGTGCGCTCGAGCTGCTGGCGCCACCACCACCTCCGATGGAGACCATCATCCGCGGCGCTTTGGCCTGATTCTCCTTGTAGAGCGCCTTGTCCGCCTCGGTCACCTTGAGCGGCGTATAGGGCTGTACCGGGCCGGGCATGATCTTGCCGGGTGCCATCCACAGCACGCGGTAGGGCGAGGGCGTAACCCGGGCAACCCGGCCGTCTCCCGCCACGTCCCACGCCTCGGTCGGCGCCCATACCTTGCCGCCGCCGATACGAACGGTGAAAGCGCCGCGGCTCCCGCTGGAGCTGGCGCTGTTTTTCGGCTGGGTCACGTATCCGATGGTGTCGAAGGTCGGCTTGACCCGGTCCCACCGCATGATCGGCATCGAGTCCGCCGTGCCGCCGGTGGCAGTGAAGGGCGAGCCCTGGAAATAGATCCGGCCCTGCGCATCCACTCCGCGAATGTCGTTGAATCCCAGGACGATCGGGCCGCCGCCGCCGCCCGCCGCCGCGGGGGGGCGCGGCATCTCGAGTATCGCGCCGGGTTTACCGTCCTGGCTGATGGTGAGGAACCGCCGTCCTGCCACATCGTAGAGCAAGGTCTCCCCGGTGGGCAGGGCAAACAGGCCCAGCGGCAAGCCATACTCTCCCGGGCCCTGACCCTCGCGGCCCACCTTGGTCATGGTGCCGGCGGCGAGGTCCACCAGCTGCACGACCTTGTCCTGCGTATCCACCACCAGGACCTTTCCCGAGGGCAGCTCACGTACCGCTGTAACCCGGGTGAACGATTCCTTCGATTCGGCATTCGGCTTGGCCAGTGTCGCGTTCTGCTGAGCCACGGCGGGCAGCGTGACGGCCAGTGCCGCGATTGCCCCCATGGCCAGCGAAAATCGGGTCTGACGCACGAAAGACTCCCTCGGTAGGTGGGTGGGATCCGGATAGATGATGCACCGCCGCCCGCGATGGTCGCGGCAGAGGCTATTTTGAGGCTGATGCCGCCGATCGACCTCTCGAGTATACCGCCTCGCCCCGTCACCCGGTTTGCGCCGAGTCCGACGGGTTATCTGCACCTGGGGCACGTCGCGAACGCGGTGTGGACCTGGGGCGTGGCGCAGGCCACCGGCGGACGGGTCCTGCTCCGGATCGAGGATCACGACCGGGGTCGCTGCCGCCCCGAGTTCGAGCGCGCCATCGTCGAGGATCTCGAATGGCTCGGCCTGGTACCCGGGGGGGAGCGACGGGTGCTGCGGCAGAGCGACCAGGACCGCGCCTACGGGCGCGCGGTCCTCCACCTGGGGCGGCAATCGCCGGTGTACGCATGCCAGTGCTCGCGCGCGGACGTTGCAGAGCGGATGCGGGCTGATGGTCAGGAAGCATGGGACGAGCTGCGCTACTCCGGCACGTGCCGCGCGCTGCGTCTCGCTCCGGCCGACGGGCTGGGCCTGCGGGTTACGCTGGGTGAGGAGCCGGTGGAGTTCGACGACCTGCGGCTGGGGCCGCAGCGGCAAACTCCGGCGCTCCAGAGTGGCGACCTGCTGCTGCGGGATGCCGCCGGCAACTGGACCTACCAGCTCTGTGTGGCGGTTGACGATACCCGGCAGGGTGTGAGCCTGGTGATTCGGGGAGAAGACCTCCTCGCCTCCACCGGCCGCCAGATCATGCTGGCGACCCGCCTCGGCAGGAAAAATCCCCCGCGCTATCTGCATCATCCCCTCATCAGCGAGCCGAGCGGCCGCAAGCTGTCGAAGCGGGATGGGGCGAGCGGCGTGCGAGAGTTGCGCGCCGCAGGGCAGTCGCCGGAAACGGTGCTGGGCGAGGCGGCCTATCGCACCGGGCTGATCCCGGCGCCGCGGCGGCTGAGCGCCGCGGAGCTGGGCTCGCTCTTCTAGCCGTCGCGGAGCGCCTCGGTCGGTTGGATGCTGGTGGCGCGGCGAGCTGGAATCCAGCTCGCGAGCGCCACCGCGAGCATCAACACCAGCGCGATCGCCGCGAAGGTTGCCGGATCGGACGGGGCGACACCGTAGAGTAATGAGCCCAGCACCCGGGTCGCGGTGAGCGCCCCGGCCAAACCCGCGATCCCGCCCACCACAGCGATCCCGACTCCCTGGCCGACCACCAGACGCACCACGCTGCCGCGCGAAGCGCCGAGTGCGATCCGAATGCCGATCTCCCGGGTGCGCTGTGCCACCGCGAACGACACGACCCCGTAGGTGCCCAGCGTGGCGAGCGCCAGCGCCACGACCGCGAAAAGGATCAGCAGCAGCGTGCTGAAGCGGGCATAGGACATCGCGTCCGCGGTGCGGGACGCGAGGGTTCTGATGTCATAGACCGGGAGATCGGGAGCCAGCTCCCGAATGATTCGCGCCGCCGGCGCCGCTACCGCAAGCGGGTCTCCCGCGGTCTTCAGGAAAACCATCATCCGCCCGCGGGGAGACTGATAATAGGAGAGAAAAGCATCCGGGACCGGATCAGTATCCACGGTGGCGTAGCGCACATTGCCCACCACGCCCACGACCCGGGCGGTGTCCTTCCAGAATCCTCCCTGGCCGATGCCCACCGGCTTTCCAATCGGATCTTGGCCGGGCCAGAACGCCTTGGCCGCCGCCTCGTTGACCACGACGACTTTGGGTCCGCCGAGGCGGTCGGCGGCGGTGAACATCCTCCCCCGGATGATCGGAACGCCCAGGGTGGAGTTCCATTGCGGCGTGATCCAGTAGACCCCGATGGACGGGTCGGTGCCCGGCGCCGCCGGTGGCCGGTCGCGCAAGGCAATGTC
>JBEPVJ010000203.1:0-5026 GCA_041691095.1 Gemmatimonadales bacterium | reverse complement strand
GCACGTGGCAGACGTCCTGGCACAGGAAGCACTCGATGCACTTGCGGAACTCCTGCACGCGCTCGATGTCCTCCTGCTGCATGCGCCAGGTCCCGTCGGGCGCGTCGGGCTTACGGGGGGTGAATGGGCGAATCTTCGGCTTGACCCGGAAGTTCCAGCTCACGTCGGTGACCAGGTCCTTGTGGTGCGGAAAGGCCCGCATCGGCTCGACCGTCACCGGCTTGGTCAGGTCCAGCTCGTTGAGCCGCGTCATACACATGAGGCGCGGTTTGCCGTTGATTTCGGCGGAACAGGAGCCGCACTTACCGGCCTTGCAATTCCAGCGCACCGCGAGGTCGCCGGCCTGGGCACTCTGGATCTCGTGGACCGCATCCAGGACGACCATCCCTTCCGACACCTCGGTGTCGTACGGGACGAAGTCACCCGCCCCTCGCTCTCCCCGCCAGATCTGGAATTGCGCCTTCATTTGTACTCCTCCACCAGTTTCTTGAGCTCCGCGGGCATGGGCGCGATGGGCGCAGCACGCAGCGCCAGCTTTCCGCTCGCGTCCCGCTCCGCCACGAAGTTGCTGCCGGCGAACTCGGCCTTCTTCTCGGGATAGTCATCCCGAAAGTGTCCGCCCCTGCTCTCCTTCCGGGCGAGCGCGCTGGTCACGATGGCTTCCGAGACGGTGAGCAGGTGGCGCAGATCGAGCGCGGTGTGCCAGCCCGGGTTGTATTCGCGATTGCCCGGTGCCCCGACTCTTTCGGCGCGGGCCCGGAGCTTGACCAGTCCCTCCGCGGCGCGCAGCATGTCTCCCTCGGTACGCACGATGCCGGCCCAGTCCTGCATCATGTTCTGCAGATCGTGCTGGACCGCGTACGGGTTCTCCCCGGTGGTACGCTCGAATGGCGCCAGCGCATCCTTCATGGCCTGATTGACCTCGCCCCCGTCCGGCACGGCGCTGTCCTGCTTTGCGGCGAACGCGGCGGCGGAGGCGCCGGCGCGCTGGCCGAACACCAGGAGATCCGAGAGGGAATTTCCGCCGAGACGGTTGGCGCCGTGGAGTCCGGCGGCGGCCTCTCCGGCGGCGAAGAGGCCGGGAACGGAGCTCATCTGGGTGTCGCCATCGACCCGTATCCCGCCCATGATGTAATGGGTCGTGGGTCCGATCTCCATCGGCGTCGTGGTGATGTCGATGTCGGCGAGCTGCTTGAACTGGTGGTACATGCTCGGCAGCTTTTTCTTGATGTGCTCGGCGGCGTTGGGCAGTTTTTCCTTGATCCAGGCGATGTCGAGGAACACGCCTCCGTGCGGGCTGCCCCGGCCTTCCTTCACCTCCCTCACGATCGCGCGGGCCACGTGATCCCTGGTGAGGAGCTCCGGCGGGCGACGGGCGTTCTTGTCTCCCTGGACGTAGCGCCAGCCCTCCTCGGGAGTATCGGCGGTCTGGGCCCGGTAATTCTCGGGGATATCGTCGAACATGAACCGGCGGCCGTCCTTGTTCTTGAGGACGCCGCCCTCTCCCCGCACACCTTCGGTCACCAGGATGCCTCGCACGCTCGGGGGCCAGACCATGCCGGTGGGATGGAACTGGATGAACTCCATGTCCATCAGCGCCGCGCCGGCGTGATAGGCCAGCGAATGCCCGTCTCCGGTGTATTCCCAGCTGTTACTGGTGATCTTGAAGGCGCGGCCCACACCGCCGGTGGCGATCACGATGGCCTTGGCGCGGAAGAGCCGGAAGCGACCCCGCTCCCGATCGTAGGCCAATGCTCCGACGGCGCGTCCCTGGCTCACGAAGAGGGTGACGATCGTCACCTCCATATGCACGTCGATGCCCTGGTGCACACCATGATCCTGCAATGTGCGGATCATTTCGAGGCCGGTACGGTCTCCCACGTGCGCGAGCCGGGGATAGCGGTGCCCCCCGAAGTTGCGCTGAAGGATGCGGCCATCGGGGGTCCGGTCGAACAGGGCGCCCCAGGCCTCGAGCTCCCTAACCCGGTCGGGGGCCTCCTTGGCGTGCAGCTCGGCCATTCGCCAGTTGTTGAGGTACTGGCCGCCCCGGAGCGTATCGGTGAAGTGGACCATCCAGTTGTCCCGGTCGTCCACGTTGCCCATCGCCGCGGCCACTCCGCCTTCGGCCATGACGGTGTGCGCCTTCCCGAGCAGGGACTTGCACACGAGCCCGACCGACACCCCCTTCGCGGCGGCCTCGATGGCCGCGCGCAATCCCGCGCCGCCGGCGCCGATCACCAGTACATCGTGGTCGAAGTTCTGGAGTTCGGTCATCAGAAAATCCTGATGTCATGGAGCAGGCCCATCGAGCACATCCTTATATAGATGTCGCTGGATGCCACGGTGAAGAGGCTCACCCAGGCCCAGCGGTGGTGCACCGAGTTGAGGCAGGTCACGCAGGCGTAGGGCGTCTTGAGCGATTTGCGCTTGGAGAATTGATCGCGAAATCCGCCGACCAGATGCCGAAGCGAATGGCAGCCCAGCGTGTAACCGCTCAGGCAGGTGACGTTGGCCACCAGCAGCAGTGAGCCCAGGCCGATTCCGAAATGCTCGGCGCCGGTGACCGGGTCGGCCCACCAGAACGCCTTCCAGGCATCGTACGCGAGGATGAAGAGAAAGACGACCGCGGCGTACATGAAGTAACGGTGGATGTTCTGGAGGATCAGCGGAAAAGAGCGCTCACCGAGATATGTTTTGCGCGGCTCTCCAACGCTGCACGCGGGCGGATCGGCCCAGAACGATTTGTAGTACGACCCGCGGTAGTAGTAACAGGTGAACCGGAAGAAGGCAGGGAACGGCAGAATGAGGAGCGCCGGGCTGAAGGGGAGCAACCCCGGCCACCATCCGGGCTTGGGACCCAATATGGCGTGGGGCGAGCTCCCGAAGATCTCCGGGCTGTAGAAGGGCGAAAGGTATGGCCCGAAGGTATAGTGCGCGTTCTGGAACGCGGCCCAGGTGGAGTAGACCAGGAAGCTGCTCAGAATGCCCAGAATGACCAATGGCTTGACCCACCAGGCGTCGCTGCGGTGAGTTTTGAGGAACCGCTGCCGGGTGAGAGGCACGGTTGCATTGGACATGGTGTTTTCTCCGCCCGCGGGCTCGAAAAAGGCACCGTTAAACTCGAAGGGGAGAGGACAGACCGCAAGGGCCTTGCGAGGGGCTCAACAGCCGACGAGAAGCCCCATTAACTCGGAAGGATCGACCGGTTTGACTGCGTGGGCATCGAACCCGGCTTCCCTGGATCGCTGGCGGTCGCGATCCTGTCCATATCCGGTGACGGCAATGATTCGCGTCTTGGTCAGCCCCTGCTGGCGAAGCCTGCGACAGACCTCGTAGCCGTCGAGCCCGGGAAGCCCGATGTCCAGCAGAATGATCGACGGCTTTTCCCGTGCCGCGATATCGAGCGCCGAGTGTCCGTCGCTCGCCCTCATCACCTCGTGGCCCTCCAGCTCGAGCAGCATCGCGAGGCTGTCCAGCGCGTCTTTGCTGTCGTCGACGATCAGGATGCGGCAGGGCTCCATGGCGACGGCGGCGCGGCCGGGTCCGGCGTTGCGGAGCGCCCCGGGTTCTTCCGGCAGGCAGGGGAGCCGGACCAGGAACTCGCTGCCCGGCCCGCCACCCTTGCTGTTGACCCGCACGCTGCCACCGTGCATCTCCACCAGGTTCTTCACCAGCGACAGGCCGATACCGAGCCCACCCTGGGCCCGGTCGGGGGTGCGCTCGCCCTGGCGGAAAAGTTCGAAGATCTGGGCTTCCATATCCGGGGGGATCCCCACACCGTGGTCCTTGACGCTGATCACCGCTTCGTCTTTTTCGCGGGTTACGGTGAGCTCGATCCGTCCGCCTTCGTTCTGGTACTTGGCGGCGTTATTGAGCAAATTGGCCACCACCTGGTTGAGCCGGATCAGATCCCCGGTCAGGTGAATGGGCCGTTGCGGCAGGCTGACGACCAGCTCGTGGTGACGGGCGTCGATCACCGGCCGGCTGGTTTCTACCGCGCCGGCAATGACGCTGGCGAGCTCCAGCCGGTCCAGCTGCAGCTTGATCTTTCCGCGGGTGATGCGTGAAACGTCGAGCAGGTCGTCCACCAGGCGGGTGAGCTGGTTGGCCTGCCGCTCGATCACGTCGCGGCACCAGGCCAGCTCGGGATCGGGCGACCCCTTCATCCGCATGATGGTCACGGCGTTCCGCACCGGGGCCAGCGGGTTTCGCAGCTCGTGGGCGAGCAGCGCCAGGAACTCGTCCTTGCGGCGATCGGCCTGGCGGAGCTGCTCGGTCAGCTCGATCTGGCGCGCGGTGGAGGCTTCCAGCTCGGCGGTGCGCTCGGCCACGCGCTGCTCCAGCTCGCGGTTGAGCCGCTCCGCGTCCCGGGTTTTCCGGTAGAGCTCGGCGAAGACGCTTACTTTGGCGCGCAGCAGCTCGGGGATGACCGGAACCGACACGTAGTCCACCGCGCCGGATTCGTATCCCCTGAGGCGGTCCAGGTCCGTGAGGTGCACCGCGGAGACGAAGATGATCGCGGTCTTCTGGTAGCGGGGGTGCTGGCGGATGATCTCCGCCAGCTCGAACCCGTCCAGCTCCGGCATGCTCACATCCATCAGGACTACGGTAATCTCGGTCTTGAGGAGGTGCTCCAGCGCTTCCCGCCCCGAGTTGGCTTTGATCAGATTCTCACCCAGCTCGCTCAGCATGGCCTCATACGTGAGCAGCTTGCCGGGCTGATCGTCGACCAGCAGGATGTTGACTTTGTCGTTGCCGTTGATCGCCATGACGCCCTCTCGCCTACCGGTGGAGCCACATCCGCAGCGCGGACAGAAGTTGCTCGGTGTTGACCGGTTTGGCCAGATAGTCCGAGGCGCCGGCTTCCAGGCACTTCTCCCGGTCGCCCTTCATCGCCTTGGCCGTCAGTGCGATAATGGGCAGCCGCCGGAAACGGCCCTGCTGCCGGATGGCGTGCATGGTCTGGTACCCGTCCATCTCCGGCATCATGATGTCCATCAGCACAATCGCGGTGCCAGGGGTCGCC
>JBEPVJ010000202.1:0-5042 GCA_041691095.1 Gemmatimonadales bacterium | reverse complement strand
AGGTTCGCGATACCGCATCGTACGTCGACGCGTTCCGGCGGATCGGCGTCGGTTATGTAGCCGACGGCCATCACCGCTCGGCCAGTGCCTGGCGCGCCGCGGAAAAGTTGCGGGCCGAGAATCCGTCACCCACGGGCAACGAGGAATACGAGTGGTTCCTCGCCGTGCTCTTTCCGGCCAATCAGCTCCGCATTCTGCCCTACAACCGCGTCGTCAAGGATCTGAACGGACTATCGACCGGGCAATTTCTCGAGCGGCTCGCCACGGCAGGAACGCTGGCGTCCACCACCAAGCCCGAGCCGGATGCGCCGGGATCCTTCGGCGTCTTCGTCGATGGGGCGTGGCACCGGCTCACCCTGGACCCGGCGTCGATCAACGAGAAGGATCCGATCCGCTCGCTCGACGTTTCGCTGCTCCACGAGAGAATTCTGGCGCCGATCCTCGGTATCGGCGACGTGCGCACCGACCCGCGGATCGATTTCGTGGGAGGAATCCGCGGAACCGCGGAGCTGGAACGCCGGGTTGCCTCGGGCGATGCGGCCGTGGCTTTTGCGATGTACCCGGTTTCGGTGCAGCAGCTCATGACGATCTCGGACGCCGGCGAGATCATGCCCCCCAAATCCACCTGGTTCGAGCCCAAGCTCAAGAGCGGGCTCTTCGTTCACACGCTGTCCTGAAGGCTCAGGAGAGGTCGTCCCATGAAAGTGCTGGTCGCTGACAAGTTCGAAACCGTCGGAGTCGACGGCCTCAAGGATCTCGGTTGCGAGGTGGCACTGCGCCCCGATGTCAGCACCGACGACCTGCCCGCGCTGATCCGCGAGGTGGATCCCAAGGTGCTGGTCGTTCGGAGCAAGAAGGTGAATGAGGCGGCGCTCGCGGCGGGGCCCGGCCTTTCGCTGGTCATTCGCGCCGGAGCGGGCATCGACACCATCGACCTCGCCGCCGCCTCCAGGCTGGGCATCTTCGTCGCGAACTGCCCTGGAAAGAATTCCATTGCCGTCGCCGAGCTGGTGATGGGTCTGCTGCTCTCGCTGGACCGCCGGATTCCCGACCAGGTGGCTGACCTGCGCAAGGGGACCTGGTCCAAGGGAGAGTACAGCAAGGCGCGCGGGCTGCATGGCCGCACTCTGGGCATTGTCGGGCTGGGGCAGATCGGACGAGAGGTAGCGCGCCGGGCCCAGGCCTTCGGGATGAAAGTGGTAGCCTACTCCCGCAACCTCACCGACGAAGAGGCCGATCGCCTCGGCATCGGTTACTGCGAGACTCCACTCGAGGTCGCGAGACTTTCCGATGCGGTATCGATTCATGTCGCCGGTGGGGCCGAAACCAAGAACCTGGTGGACGAAGCCTTCCTCGGTGCGATGAAGCCCGGAGCCTACCTGATCAACGCGGCCCGCGGGAGCGTGGTCGATGAAGCCGCCCTCGAGAAAGCAGTCCGGGAGCGCGGCATTCGCGCCGGCCTCGACGTGTATCAGGGCGAGCCGGCCGGTGGCAAGGCCGAATTCAAGAACGCGCTCGCCTCCACGCCCGGCGTATACGGCACCCATCACGTCGGCGCCTCGACCGACCAGGCCCAGGTCGCGATTGCCCACGAAGTCATTCGGATCGTCGACGGCTTCATGAAGACCGGCGTGGCACCGCACTGCGTCAACCGCCTCGCCCGGAGCTCCGCAACCCACGTACTTTCGGTGCGCCACCAGAATCGTCCCGGGGTGCTGGCCCACGTGTTCAAGGTGCTGGCTGATGGGGCGGTCAATGTCGAGGAAGTCGAAAATATTCCGTACCATGGAGCGCAGGCAGCCTGTGCCCGGATCCAGCTGTCTTCGATTCCGACCGATGCGGCACTCGGCGCCATCAAGACCGGCAATCCGAATATCCTGAGCGTCGATCTCACGACGATCGAATAGTTTTTTCTTGGCGCCATCGCGCCTTACTCATGCCTCTGGTTTTACATGCCTGATCGTATTCACAACTTCGGCGCCGGGCCCGGCGTGCTCCCCGAGCCGGTCCTTCGCCAGGCCCAGCAGGATATCTGGAACATCGGCGGCAGTGGCATCGGTATCGCTGAGCACAGCCATCGCGGCAAGGTATTCGACAAGATCATCGCGGAGGCGGAAGAGTCCGCCCGCCGGCTCGGGAGCATTCCGGACAAGTACAAGGTGCTCTTCATCCAGGGGGGAGCCAGTCAGCAGTTCGCCATGGTGCCGATGAATCTGCTTCCCGGCGGTCGGACCGCCGACTACCTGGTGACCGGTGTCTGGGCCGAGAAAGCTCTGCAGGAAGCCCTGAAGTTCGGGACGACCCATGTGGCGCTGTCGGGGCAGGGGTCCAAGTTCACCAGCATTCCGCCGGTCTCCGAGATCAGCTATTCCGAGCGGCCGGCGTACGTCCACATGACGACCAACAACACCATCTACGGAACCCAGTGGAAGACCGAGCCGGCGGTGCCGAGCGGCGTGCCGCTGGTGGCCGATACCTCGAGCGACATGTTCAGCCGCCCGATCGACGTCGGCAAGTACGGCTTGATCTACGCCGGGGCGCAGAAGAACCTGGGGCCATCGGGAATCGTGCTGGTGATCGTTCGGGAGGATCTGGCCGAACTGGCGCCCAAGACGGTACCGACGATGCTGCAGTACCGCACCTACGTCAAGGAAAAGTCGCTCTATAACACGCCGCCGACCTTCGCCATCTACATGGTGGGGCTCGTGCTCAAGTGGATCGCGGAAACCGGTGGACTTGGCGCCATGGCCGAGCGCAACGAGGCGAAGGCAAAGCTCCTGTACGATTTCCTGGATCAGAGCGACATGTTCAAAGGCTCGGTGGACGCAGGCAGCCGCTCACTGATGAACGTCTGCTTCCGGACCGCCAGCGAGGAGTTGGACACCCGATTCGTCTCCGAGGCCTCCAAAAAGGGGTTCGACGGACTCAAGGGCCACCGCTCGGCCGGTGGCATGCGCGCCAGCATCTATAACGCTTGCCCGAAGGAGAGCGTCGAGGCGCTGGTCGGGTTCATGAAGGAATTCGAGCGGACCAATCGCTAGGCGGCCGCGGCAGCCGCGCGCTTCACTCGCTGCACGATGGCGGTGAGGCCATGCATCCGCAGCATGCCGAGCGTCTCGTCGAGGCCGAAGCTGTGCAGCAGGTCGTCGGGGAGTGCCGCGATCTCGGCAGGTGTGGCGCCTTCCAGTCCATTCACCAGCAGGGACACGAAGCCCCGCACCGTGGGCGATTCGCGGGGCACATCGGCGGAAATGCTCACGATTCCACCCCGCACCTCAACCCAGAGAAACACCGGAGTCTGGCACTCCGGCACCCGATGAGACTCTTTTTCCAGCTCGCGCTCGGCCGGAAGCGACGGCAGCTTGCGCGAAAAATCCAGCAGCGCCTCGAGTCGCGTGGCGCGGTCCGCCGCCTTGAAGCGGGCAATGTAGCGGTCGAGTTTCAGCGGCACGGCATGGGAACGTAATCGATGGATTCTCTCCCCACACCTCTGGTTTCGACTCAGTGGCTGGCTTCGCATCTTGGCCAGCCGGGTCTCATCGTGGTGGATGCGTCATGGTACCTCCCCGCGATGAACCGGAACGGTCGTGCCGAGTATGTCGCGGGTCATATCCCGGGCGCGGTGTACTGGGACATCGACGAGCTGTCGGAGCATGCCTCGCCGCTGCCCCACATGCTGCCACCCGCGGCGGAGCTGGCGCGGAGCATCGGGGTACTGGGCATCGGGAATGCTGATCGCGTCGTGGTGTATGACGGCTCCGGCATCAACCTGAGCGCCGCGCGCACCTGGTGGACCCTTCGGTTGCTCGGCCACGAAGCGGTTGCGGTGCTCGACGGTGGTCTCGCGCGCTGGCGCGCCGAGGCGTGCCCGGTCCAGGCGGGCCACGCCCGCTGGGCACCGGCCGCGTTTCAGGCCCGGCTCCGCCCCGACCTGGTACGCGGCCAGGCCGAGGTTCGCGCCGCGATCGAAACCGGGGCCGCAGAGACTCTTGATGCCCGCTCCAGCGGTCGCTTCGCCGGCACTGAGCCGGAGCCGCGGCCCGGGTTACGCGGAGGGCATATGCCAGGCGCCCGGAGCGTGCCCTTCGCCGAGCTGACCGGCCCGGACGGGACGATGCGATCACCAGACGAGCTGCGCCGGCACTTCAGCAAGGCCGGTGCAAACCTCGAGCGGCCCATCATTCTGTCGTGCGGGTCCGGGGTGACGGCCTGCGTGCTGGCGCTCGGACTCGAAGTAGCGGGGCATTCGGACTATTCGGTGTACGATGGCTCGTGGAGCGAGTGGGGGCTGCCTGGCGGGCCGCCGCTGGAGACTGGACCCGCGCGATAATCGATTCGTTGGCAGTGTTAGGAAAGCTCAGCGCGCCCCGCACGCCTCGAGACTTCGCTTCGGCGCCGGCAGGTAGGGAAACAGCCGCGCCGCCGCCGCCGCGTGGCTACGCCCCCGGGCGCAGCCGGTTCGCTGGGCAATCATGAGCTGCAAGCGGTAGCTCCATGGATCGTAGCGCACCGCACGCTCCAGCCGCTCGACTGGCCACCCCGGTCCCGCGCTCGCGATCGCCTCGACCTGTCCGGCGCTCCGCACCATCGCCAGCGAAAGCATCAGCACTCCCAGCGGCAGTAACCCGGTGCGAGTCGGCATCGGGACCTGTGCCAGAGGCCCGGCGCGGGGCAGCAGCGCACCCAGCGCCGGCCACACCAGGAGGGTCGGAGGCGCGAGCAAGAGCACCGCGTCGAATGCACCCGTCGCCAGGACTGCCGTGAGCAGGCCGAGGAGCGCCAGCGCTCGGCGGACCGCGTCGGGATCTTCGCTCCGCAATCGCCGGAGCGCGGTCAGCGTCATGGCGAGGAAGGCCAGGGCCAGCAATGCCGCGCCTGCGATGCCGCGTTCGGTGATGAACGCTACCCAATCGCTGCTGGGCCAGGGATTGGTCGGCATCGGGTCCGCCCCAGCGAACGACGGATCGCCTCGCGTGGTGACCAGCGGATACTTGACGGGCCAGTTTCCCGGACCGGTGCCGAATACCGGGTCGATGCGGATC
>JBEPVJ010000201.1:0-5059 GCA_041691095.1 Gemmatimonadales bacterium | reverse complement strand
CGCCTTGTAGGGAGTGCACTGGTCCATGTCGGTGGTCGTGGTGATCACCCGGGCCAGCGCCGGGACGATCGCGCCCGAATACACCCGTAACCCGCGCGGCACCCCGGCGCGGGACGCGGAGCTGGACCGCACCACCTGCGCCGACGGGGTCAGCTCGACCAGCCCGCCCGGTCCCATGCCCGCCGAGTCGTGGCGCATCTGGAAGGTGGCGAGGACGTTGCCGTTGGGGAGCCGCAGGAAGCTGTGCGGGTGACCGAAGCCCGCCTCGTCGCCGAACTGCCCGGCCAGCTTGGCATGGCTGGGGTCGGTCAGGTCGAAGATGAATGACTGCCCCGACCCGAATCCGTTGACGAAAAGATGGCCGTCCGCCGGCATGCTGTGCTCAGTATGATGCGGGCGGTTCTTCCGCCCCGGCACCGGGACTGTGGCGACCAGCGTGCCGTAACGGCCCGTGTCGGACCGCACGTCGAACACCGCCAGGAAATCCGGCGCGGTGCTGTCCGCCGAGCCGGTCCAGACATAGAGGTAGTCGCTCGGCCGGCCGGCGGCCGCCACGGGAGGAGCCACCTGCCGGACGCCGCAGGCGGGGAGCAGCAGGGAGACCGCGAGGATCAGGCGCATGCCGATAATCTACTGCTCCGTGCCCACCTCAGGGAGCGACGTGCAGGCCCGTCAGCACCGGCTCGAGAGCGTTCTCCTCCTTGGCGATGGTCTCCACGCAGACCACCTCCGCGGTCGTTCCGTTCGACCCGCTCAGGCACCGCGCCTTCAGGTATCCGCCCGCGGGAGACTTCATCACCAGCCGGTAATCCCCGCGGCCATTCCGCCACTCCACCGCGTCCGTTACCACCGTGGCCGCCGAGCTCTGGGCGACCCCGTTGCGCATGCCCTTCGCGAAATCGCGGAAGCCCGACTCGGTCACCTTCGAGAATTTGGTCACCTGGACGATGAAGCTCTCCGATCGGTCCGGATCGGCGTAGACCCACCCCGCCACATCGGGCTGCTTCGAAAAGGCCGCGTCGAGCTTCGCCTGGAGCGGCGGGAATGCCTTGTAACTCGGACCGGGAGACGGCAGCGAGAAGCGCAGCGTGGCGTGACGGATCGAGTCGGGGCCGGCCGCAATCCCCTGTCGCTCCTCGGCGGTGATCGCGGCCGAGCTACGCGCCCCCGCCTGGCCCACGAACGCGAAGAGATTGACCAGCAGGACGATCGCCAGGGTGCCGATGGCCACCTTCACCCGCGCCCGGCCGTCCTTCCGCCTCCCGCCCCGCCTGGCGATCGCGTCCACCACCGCCACCACCAGCAGCGTCACCACCGTCGACCCGATCACGAAGCCGTACACGTAGGCCCCACCCACCTCCGTCCCCGAGCGGGCAAAGGTCAGCGCCGCGTTCAGGAGGACCAGGAGCACGATCGCCGCGATGCTCGGCGCGCCGGCGTGGACGGATGCGGGCGGGTTCGGCGTGGCATCCATGCGATAGTCCTCGCGGGTTATGGTTGACCGGCCGGCTCTGACCCAGTATCCGCACCGCCCCCCAGCTCGTCAAGCGGCGGCGTCTGCTGTTTCCGTAGTGGCCGGGGCTATCTTCCCCGCACATGCGCATCCGCAAGCCGGAAACCCTGTGGGGCAAGGGGGCGATCGTCCTGGTGACGGTCCTGCTCACCCTCACGACCGTCGTCGTCATCCGGAACTTCGCCGGGGAGCGCGCCTCGGTCCGGATGGCCATTCCCCGGCTCTATTCCCTCGACGATCCCCAGTTCATCCGGTCCATGAGCATCGAGCTCGGCCCCTCGGTCGTCGGCGGCAACCGGGTGGCGCCGCTCGAAAACGGCGACGAGATCTTCCCCGCGATGCTCACCGCCATCCGCGGCGCGAAGCACACCATCACCTTCGAGACCTACATCTACTGGGCCGCCGAGATCGGCCGGCAATTCGCCGAGGCCCTCGCCGACCGCGCCCGCGCCGGGGTCAAGGTGCACGTGCTGGTGGACTGGGTCGGCAGCGGGAAGATCGACAAGGGAGACGTCGCCCTGATGAAGGAGGCCGGCGTCGAGTATCGCACCTTCCGCCCCCTCCGGTGGTACAACATAACCCGCTTCAACAAACGCACCCACCGCAAGCTCCTGGTGGTGGACGGCCGCGTCGGGTTCACCGGGGGCGTCGGCATCGCCGCGGTCTGGACCGGTCACGCCCAGGACCCCGACCACTGGCGCGACTCCCATTTCCGGATCGAGGGCCCCGTCGTCTCCCAGATGCAGGCCTCGTTCATGGAGAACTGGATGGAGGCAACCGGCGAAGTCCTGCACGGCGAGGGTTACTTTCCCGCTCCCGACAGCGCCGGCACCGACTCGGCCCAGATCTTCAGCAGCTCCCCCGCGCGCGGCGGCCAGAGCATGGAGCTCATGTATCTGCTCGCCATCACCGCGGCCCAGCGGTCCATCTATCTGGAGAGCGCCTACTTCATCCCCGACGGCCTCTCCAAGCAGGCCCTGGTCGACGCGCTGAAGCGCGGCGTCAAGATCCAGATCATCGCCCCGGGATCGCACATGGACGTCGAGACCGTGCGCCGCGCCTCCCGCTCCCGATGGGGAGACCTCCTCGAGGCCGGCGCCGAGATCTACGAGTACCAGCCGACCATGATCCACTGCAAGGTGATGGTCGTGGACGAGCGGATGGTGTCGGTGGGGTCCACCAACTTCGACCCGCGCTCCTTCCAGCTCAACGACGAGGCCAGCCTCAACCTCTATGATTCCGAGTTTGCCCGGCACGAGATCGCCGTGTTCCTGCGGGACAAGACACGCTCCCGCCAAATCACCCTGGAAGAGTGGCGGGCCCGGCCCTTCAGGGAAAAGATGTTGGAGAAGGTCGCATCCCTCCTCGGACCCGCAATGTAGGCGTGCCGAAAATGGTGGTCTACAAATCGGTACAGGGTCGTTCCGCACCAACCCTTCCGGAAGGCCGCCACCCAACAGTTTTCTGTGCAATCTGTGGGCAGCCTCATCCGATCGGCGTCGCTTATCTTTGGTCCATGCCCTACGCCGTGAAGGAGATTTTCTATACCCTGCAGGGCGAAGGCGCCAACACCGGTCGCCCGGCGGTCTTCTGCCGGTTCGCGGGATGTAACCTCTGGACCGGGCGCGACGCCGATCGTCACAAAGCCGTGTGCACCTTCTGCGATACCGATTTCGTGGGCACCGATGGTCCGGGCGGTGGGAAGTTCGCCGATGCCACAGCGTTGGCCGATGCAGTAGCGGCCGCCTGGCCCGTTAGCGCCCGGCCGCCCTGCCGTTTTACCGTCCTGACCGGAGGCGAGCCCCTCCTGCAGCTCGATGCCGCCGTCACTGACGCCCTCCACGCCCGCGGCTTCGAGATCGCCGTGGAAACCAACGGTACCGTCGAGCGCCCGGCCGGAATCGACTGGCTGTGCGTAAGCCCCAAGGCGGAGGCCCCGCTGCTCCTTAACGCGGGCGATGAGCTCAAGCTGGTCTTTCCCCAACCAACCGCGCTCCCCGAGCGATTCGAGCACCTGGAGTTCAAACAGTTCTTCCTGCAGCCGATGGATGGACCGGACCGCGAGCGCAATACCCGGCTCGCACTGGAGTACTGCCTGGCCCATCCCCGCTGGCGCCTGTCGCTCCAGACTCATAAGATCCTCGACATTCCCTGAGGACCAATGAGCGGACTCGGCTACAGCGACACCATCCATCATGCCCTGGCCTTCTGCGCCAAGCATCATCCCGGCCGCAATCCGCTGCTCGGGACCGCCAATGTCGCGGTGATCCTCGCCCGCCACCAGGCCGATGATGTCACCATCGTCGCCGCGATCCTGAAGCGCCTGGTCGACGCGATCCCGCACGATCGTCTTCCGGAAATGCACCAGCGGATCGCGCGTCGCTTCGGCGGGATGGTGGCGTCCGCGGTCGAGGCCGCCGCCGAGCCGCGGTTCGATCCCCTCGGCCGCGAGCGGCCCTGGAAAGCTTCGCGCTTCGAAGCGCTCGCCCGCCTCTCCGTTGCCTCTGCACGCGTCGCCGACATCTGGATCGCCATCGAGATCCACACCTGCGGGGCCGCGCTGACCGATATTCGGCGGCTCGGCGTCGAGTATGCCCGGGCCGCGTCGCCCGCGCCCCCTGACGAGCTGCTCTGGTGGCACGGCTCCATCCTCGAGATTTTGAGCGGGGCGCAGAGTGAATGTCGCCCCAGCCTGCAGGGGGAATTTCGTCAGCTCAGCGGCGAGGTTGCCGCCTATCTCGCCGACGAGGACGCCTGATTCCTCCATTCGTGCAACTTTCGGAGGGGGCCGCTCCGCTCCGGGTTCCGTCACATCCCCTAAGTCTCTGACATTAAAGCAGTTGATCCCGGTGAAACGTGGCGGTCCCTAGCTTGCGGTACCCCGTTACTATTAATGGACATGACCTCCCAGACCACGCCCACACTGGGCAGCATTCCCAGTGCCTTCGCCGCCGCTTGCCGGCAGGCGCGTACCGACTCCGAGCTGTTCGAGCGGTGCCGGGACGTGCTGGTCCAGCGCTTCGATACCGATCAGATCTGGTTCTCCATCACCACCAGTAGCGGGGCCCCTCGGCGCGTCGGCGGAGCCGAGGGGTTTACCGAGGCGGTCCAGGTCGGCCACTGCGATAGCGGCGAAACCAGGCTCCTGATCCTGGCCGCGCCCGTTGTCGCCGCCGCCATGCGGCCGGTGGCCATGCAGATGGCGACCGGCCTCTCGGTCGTGCTGGAGCTGCGCAGCGTGCTGATGGAGCGCCAGGGTGCGCTCGACGACGCCGTCTTCCAGCTCCGCGCGCTGCGCCAGGTCGCCCGGCTCCTGTCCTCGGTGCACTCCACCGAAGAGACCGAGCATCTGGTCCTCGATTTCATGGCGGAGGTTTTCTTCGCCTGGTGGGCCTGCCTGTATCGGCCCGAGGGAGATCAGTACAAGCCCAAGCGCTACCGCGCTCTCGATCAGACCGCCGTTCCCGACGCGATTCCACTGCTTCCACTGGATGTGGCACTCCCCGGCGGCAGCGCCGTCACCGATGCGAGCGAAGTGGCGCTCGG
>JBEPVJ010000200.1:0-5081 GCA_041691095.1 Gemmatimonadales bacterium | reverse complement strand
GTCCAGGATGGCGTGATCCTCAATCTTGATGGCGTCCTGGTCGAGATCGAAGTGAATCACATTGCCCAGCTCGGTGGCGAGCATGCGAGTGGTCGCGGCGGCATCACCTCCGCCCATGGTGCCGGGATTGGGATTACTCGGTGTTCCGGTATTACCGGGCGTCGGCGTGCTCGTGCTCCCGCCGCCGTCGGTGGTGGGCACCACCACCGGCTTCGTGTGGGAGCAGGCTGCCACCGTGCAGAGCGCCAACAGGGCGAGCGGCATCACACCGAGTCGTCTACGCATGTCTTACTCCGCGAGGTTGAGGTTCTTTATTGCGGTCGGCTGAAAGACCGCGACCACGCCGGAAGCCGAGCGCTGCCCGGCGTCATGAGCTGCCGAGTCCGCGCCGTTTCCGTATCCACCACCCACAGCTGCCGCCGGCCGGACCGGTTGGAAACGAATACCAGATGGCGCCCATCCGGAGCCCAGCTCGGATCTTCATTGCGGCCCGATGAGGTCCATTGCTTGGGACGCCGCCCGGCCAGATCGAACGTATAGATCTGTGGTGCGCCGCTCACTTCCCGATGAAATGCGATCGTTGCGCCATCGGGCGACCAGTCCGGCGCATTGGAATTGCCGGTGTCTCCGAAATCGAAGGGTACCAGGAGCTCCTGATCGGTGCCGTCAGCGGCCATTACATAGATCTGCTGGCCCCCCGAACGCGTCGAGACGAACACCACCCTGCGTCCGTCCGGAGAATAGGCGGGCGAGAAGTTTTCTGCAAACCTTCCGCCGGTCAATCTCTCGACGCAGCAGAGGTCGCGAACGTTTGCCCCGTAAAGGCTTACGCCCTGATCGCTCATCCGGGCGAACATGAGTCCGGTCCCATCCGGCGAGAAGGCCGGAGTGATGTTCTGAGAGCTGCTCGTGGGCGGTAAGACGGTCCGGGTTCCGGTCCCCATAACCTGCACGACGATCGGTTTCGAGCCGTCCGCGGCAAATTGCATGTATGCGATGCGGGTCCCGTCGGGCGACCACGTCGCGGAAGCCGCCGACACACCGGCCGGGGTGACCGGAAGGAGCCCGGCGCCATCACTGTCGATCCGCCAGATCCGCCGGTCGTCATTGAGAAAGACGATCCGGGTCGCTGCGATACCGGGTTGGCCGGTCAGAAGCCGCACGATCTCGTCGGAGAGCCGGTGCACGCTCATTCGCCCTTCCCCGGTCCCGCTCCGATCCACCGGCATGCTGGTCTCCGCCTGCGACCGCTCGGCGGCCAGATCGTAGAGCCGGGCGGTGACACCACCGTTTGGTGCCGGCAGCAGCTCCAGCGCAAGCGCCGCCCCGAGGGTACGGTAGAACACGAAGTTGATCGGCCCCTTGACCGAGCCGTCGGTTGGCGGGGTCTGGGTGAGCGCGATGACCTCGAACCGGTCGCTGTAGTCCAAGTCCCGCGCCACGATCGCCCGCACCGAATCGAGGCCGGGCGCCGGCAGCACGATCAACCCGGGCCGGACGCCCGGGCGGTAGGTGATGCCCACCCTCACTGTGTCTTGCGCGGCGAGCGGACGCGACAGAGCTCCCATGGAGACGATGGCGAGCATGGCCCCTGCCGTACGGAGTGTCGGTCCTGTCCTCACGGCGCTTGCCTCGGGGTAAAGAGAAAGCTGATCGGCAGATAATCCGAGGGATAACCCGCGGGCAGCGGGCCGAACGCCTTGTCGTGCGCAGCGGCATCGATCGCGCCCTGCGCTTCCTGATCGAAGGAATAGCTATTGGAGCCCCTGAGCACCTTGATTTCTTTCACCGTTCCGTCCCTCAGGATCACGAATGTCACTTCGGCCTCGAGGGCCGCGTTACCGACGGGACGATTCCACCGCCGGTAGATTTGCGAGACGAGATTGCGCAGATATTCGGGATAGGGAAACTCCTTGCCCTGGGTCTTCACATTCGCGATGTCGGAGCCGCCCTTGGGAGTTTCCCCGGGCAGTGGCTTCACCGCACTTTCCGTCTTTCCCGGCGCGGCCTTGGGCGGAGCCTTTATCACGGGCTTCGAAGGCGTGAGCACCGGCTTGGGCGGCGTCTTCGGAATCGAAGGCGGCGGCGGGGGAGCAGCCTCGGGGGTGGGCCGCGCGGTTCCGGCCGCCGGAGCCGCCGCCACCAACTCGACAGCATAACTCGGCTGACTCGACGACTCGACCGGGCGGATGCCGAGAATCAGCGCGACCGCGGCGGCCGCATGAATCAGTGCCGTGCCGGCGAGGCCGGTCCAGACCGCGCTGCGAGGAAGCCCGGCCGTCCGAGCGCTCAGGGCGAGACCTCTTCGTCTTCGGTCGTCATCTGGACATTGGTCACGCCTGCGGCGATCATCGCGGCCATGACCCGAACCACTTCACCATAGGGTACCCTGCGGTCGCCCCGCAGATAGACGTTCGAGGTGCCGCGCTTGGCCACAAGAGCACGGAATGCCGCCCTGAACTCGTCGTAAGTGACCTTGGTCTGATCGACGTAAATCCGCCCGGCTCGGTCCACCGTGACGATGACGCCTTCCTTGGGAGCGAGGGGACGCCCCTGAGCCTTCGGGAGCTCGATGGCGACGCCACCCTGCATCATCGGGGCGGTGATCATGAAGATGATCAGGAGCACAAATGCGACGTCCACCAGGGACGTGACGTTGATGTCGGAGCTCGGCAGCATCCGCCGCCCCCGCCCGAAGCTGCCCCCGGACAGCGACATCTAGAGCAATCCTTCCCGGGCCATCCAGCCGACCAACTGATTTCCGAACCCTTCGAGCTCCGATTCGAATTCGGAAACCTTGTTGGCGAAATAGTTGTACGCCATCAGCGCGGGTATGGCCGCCGCGAGCCCCGCCACCGTGGTCACCAGCGCCTCCGCGACCCCAGGAGCCACGGCCGCGAGATTGCCCGATCCCTTGTTGGAGATACCAATAAAAGCATCCATGACACCGAGCACGGTCCCCAGCAGACCGAGCAAGGGACTGACCGCCCCGATGGTCGCCAGCCAAGTGACATAGTGGGCCGCCTCATCCCGCCCTGCGGCCACCTCCTTGCCAAGCACCATTTTCAGCGCCTCGAGCTGGGTTGGAGATAAGGCACCGCGACCGGTTCCTTCGTCGCGAATGACACCCGGCTGGAGCTGGGAATAGAAGGTCAGGCCCTCCCGGAAGAGGCGGTTGAACGGCGAGGGCGGCAGCTTCATCGCCCCGCGATACGCCTCCTGCAGTTTGGGCGAGCGGTCCAGTTCCTGGAAGAATCGCGCGGCCTGCTTCCTGAGCCGGCGGAACTGCCAGCCCTTGAGGCCGATCAGAAACCAGGATGCGAGGGAGAATAGCAGCGTGACTCCGAGAACCACCTTCGTCTCGAGGCTCGACATCAGCACGAGCTGCAGGGGGTTCGTAGGCACCTGCGCGGCGGCCTGAAGAATCTTCATGCCGGTAAGATAGAGGAGTGACCCCCTGCGAAAAACGGCTCGCCCCGCACCATCATGCCGAGACGGTGCGGGGCGAGGCGAATCATGGAGCGGACTCGATCAGCTCGGGAGCTTGGCGACCTGGACGACTCGGGTGCCGGGCTTGATGTCCGGCGAAATGACGTTGAGCACCTTGACCGTCGCGGTGCGATTGCGCACGTGAATGACCTGCAGGACGGCCATCTTTTCCTCGATGGCGTCGGCGTCAGTCTTGTCTTGAGGGCCGGCTGTCCGGCGGGCCTCGAAGAGATCTCCAGGAGCCACACCGTCCTTGCGGCCGATGTCGATGAAGATCACTTCCTGGGGATGCCGCAGCTCCCGAAGATCCCGCGAGACCAGCATGTGGCCTTCGAGCCCCTTGGCAACCGGCTGATACGCCGCCGACCCCGGATCGGTGAACTTTTCCGCCGGCATAAGGGACTGACCATTCCGGATCGGACCGTAGACCGCGATCACCTGACCCACGGTCTGGCTCCCGTTCTGGCTGACGACTCGGACCATCCCGGTGGGGACGATGATTTCTCCGTAGCCGATCGGGCCTTCGCGACGGTCGACCACCACGAGCGTGTCGTTGATCGAGTAGGTGGCACCCGAGGCGGGACGCATGCCCACGAGCGTATAGGCCTGGACCGCGGCTCGGCTCCGACCGCTCTCGATCTGTTCCGGCGTGACGGGTCCGAGCAGTTCGCCCCAGGGAAGGCTGTCCCGTTCGGTCAGGAACCCGGCGGAGTAGAACTCACCGGCGCGGAGCGGATGAAATTTCGTTTCCCGGTACGTATTGAAGGCACCCTGGACATCCACGCGCCGGCGCCGGAAGAGCCCCAGACCATCGTCCCCGCCCTGGCTACCCTGATCCATGGCTGACGCCGGCGACATCGGCATCACAGTGGGTGACGCCGCAGGCATGGGCGCGGTACGGGGGGGCGGAGCCGGAGTATCGGTAGTGGGTACAGCCGTTTGCCCGGCGGCGCCTTCGAGGCGAAGCACCTCGCCCGGGTAAATCCAGTGCGGATTTTCGACGACGTCGGTGTTCAGCTTGTAAATCTGAGGCCAGAGAAAGGGATCCCCCAACGCGGCCCGGGCAATATCCCAAAGGGTATCGCCCTTCTGGACGGTATGAGAGGTGGCTTTCGGGGTGCCCTGCGCCGACGCCGGGGCGACGAGCCCCAGCGTCAGCATGAGCGAGAGATTAGAACGGGAGATCGTCATCCTCGGCATCGAGAGCCTCCGGAAAGTCGCTGAACGACTCGTCCTTGGCACCGGGCTTGGCGGACGCCGCCCCAGCCGCCGCCTTGGGAGCGGAGTAGGACTCGCCACCTTCACCCTTGCCGGACAAGAGAATCAGTTCGCGAGCGTTGATCTCCGTCGTGTAGCGGGTCTGGCCATCTTTGTCCTGCCAGCTCCGATACTCGATGCTGCCTTCGACGTAGATCTTGTCGCCCTTCTTACAGTAGCGCTCCGCGATGTCCGCAAGATTTGCGCCCTTGTTGTTCCACAGCACGATCTTATGCCACTCGGTCTTTTCCTGCTTGTCTCCGGATGCGCCCTTCCACTGCCGGCTGGTGGCCAGCGAAAGATTGGCGACCCGACCACCGTTGGATGTACTACGC
>JBEPVJ010000199.1:0-5086 GCA_041691095.1 Gemmatimonadales bacterium | reverse complement strand
CCCACGGACGGGGGTAGCGCGGCACAGGTACTGGGAATTGCCCCCGACCGGCTGAGCCAGATGCTGACGGACGCCGCGAAGCGACGCGACTCGCTGCGCAGCGCGACGCAGCCTCCCAAGGCCGGCGGCGATAGCGCCAAGACCGACACCATCACCACGGCGGCCAAGAAGCCGACCGGAAACACCATGACCACGCCGGACGGCCGCGAGGTCGCTCTGCCGGAGGGCGTCACCGAAGCTCAGGTGCGCGCGCTCATGCAGAAACGTTTTGGAGGCGGGCAGCTGACGGACGCTGAAACCGCCACCTTCCAGAAGGTCATGACAGCGTTCCGGGCGGGCGGGGGCGGGGGCGGGGGCGGCCGGCGCAGCCGCGGCGGAACCGACTTCCAGTTCGGCGGCGACTATATCGTGTTTGTGCGGCGGAACGGAGAGGCGGTGCCGGTCTACATCCGCACCGGGCTCACCGACCTGGATTACAGTGAGGTCGTCCGGGGGCTGACCGCCTCCGACTCCGTTCTTGTTCTGCCGAGCGCGAGCCTGGTGCAACAGCAAACTGACATGAAGCAGCGCATGACCAACATGACCGGCGGCGGCGGACTTCCCGGGGTGAGCTCGGCGCCGGCGACCACCACCCGTCCGGCCGCTACCAAGCCATGATGATCGGGGAGACGGTCCGGGTCGCGTTCTCGAGCATCCGCGACCACAAGCTGCGCGCGTTACTCACGATGCTCGGCATCATCATCGGGGTGGGAGCCGTCATCGCGGTCGTGGCCATCGGTACCGGCGCGCAGCGTGCCATCGCAGCGCGCATCGAGGCGCTGGGAGCCAATCTGCTGTCGATCTATCCCGGGCAGTCGTTTTCCGGTGGACGGGCCAGTGATGTACGGGTAAGCCTGACCGTCAAAGATGCCCAGGCGCTGACCACGGAGTCGAAGCTGCTTACCGGAGTCGAGCCCGAAATGCAGCGGGGATTGCAGGTGAAGTACGGCAACCAGAACTTCAACATCAACATTCTGGGCACCTCGGCAAACTTCGCGGAGGTGCGAAATTTTACCGTCACCTATGGGCGCATGTTTACCCAGGGAGACGATGGGGCCCATCAGCGCTATGCGGTGCTCGGTTCCGCCGTCCCGACGATGTTCAATGTGAATCCCGCCGCGATCATCAACCAGACCATTCTCCTCAGGGGGCAGCCGTTCACCGTGATCGGCATCCTGAGTGAGAAGGGCGCCGCCGGCTCGTTCGAAAACCCCGACGAGCGGGTCGTGATTCCACTGAGCACCGCCCAGTACCGGATCTTCGGCAGCGACCGGCTGCGGTCGATCGCGGTGCTGGTGCGTGACGGCGTCTCGCTCGATGCCGGAATGGTCGACATCGAGAGCGTGCTCCGGCGGCAGCACAAAATTCGCCCCGGCGGCGACAACGACTTCATGATTCGCAACCAGCAGGACATTCTGGCCACCCAGCAGGATACCGCCCAGAGCTTCAAATTTCTCTTGGGCGGTATCGCCCTCGTGTCCCTGGTGGTAGGCGGCATCGGTATCATGAACATCATGCTGGTGTCGGTCACCGAGCGAACCCGTGAGATCGGCATCCGGAAGGCGCTGGGTGCCACCAAGAGCTCAGTGATGCTGCAGTTCCTCACCGAAGCGCTG
Organism: Gemmatimonadales bacterium; assembly: GCA_041691095.1. Classification (GTDB taxonomy): domain Bacteria; phylum Gemmatimonadota; class Gemmatimonadetes; order Gemmatimonadales; family GWC2-71-9; genus JABFSM01. Next base: position 3,431 of record JBEPVJ010000199.1, on the reverse strand, counting down.
GTGCTCTGCCTGCTGGGAGGTGCGATCGGTGTGTTTCTCGGCGCCGGCGGTGCGATGCTCATGGCCAACCTGGCCCACTGGAACACCTTCATCGCCCCGTCCTCGGTGCTGCTCGCCTTCGCATTCAGCGCCATCGTGGGCCTGACCTTCGGCCTCTGGCCGGCCTGGCGGGCCGCGAGCCTCAATACCATCGACGCGCTTCGGTACGAATAACGGAATCGAGGATCGAGGCTTGCCGTTCCCCACGGTGGGGGCGAGCTTCACTCAATCCTCAATCCCGAATTCCGATCCTTGTTGAAGAGCATCATACTCGGCACTGGACACGCGGTCCCCCCCAGGGTCGTCACCAACGACGACCTTTCCAAGCTCATGGATACATCGGACGAGTGGATCCGGGTGCGAACCGGCATCCAGGAGCGGCACTGGATCGAAGAGGGCGAGTCGGGAGTCGCGCTGGGCAAGGCCGCCGCACTCCAGGCCCTGGACATGGCGGGGGAGCCCGCCTCCACCATCGACGCGATCATCTACGCCACCTCCACACCGGACCACTTCGCGCCGGGCAACGGCGTGTTCCTCCAGCGCGAGCTCGGCCTCAGCACGATTCCCGCTATCGACATCAGGATGCAGTGCGCCGGGTTCGTGTTCGCGCTGTCGGTGGCCGACGCCTACGTGCGTAGCGGCTCCTTCCGGCGGGTGCTGGTGGTGGGCCAGGAGATCCAGTCGACCCGCATGGAGCTCTCCTCGGCGGGTCGCAACACCGCGGTGATCTTTGCGGACGGTGCCGGCGCCGTGCTGCTAGGGCCCACCAACGAAGCGGCCAGAGGTATTGCCGCGTTCGATCTGCACAGCCAGGGTGAGAACGCCGAGAAGCTGTGGGCCGAGGGTCCCAGCGCCAAAGTCCGGCTGGAAAAATGGCCCGACGAAATTGCCGCGAGGCGTTTCTGGCTCCAGATGGATGGCCGCGAAGTGTACCGGCACGCCGTGGTGAGAATGCCCGAATCGGTTCGGGCCGCACTCGAGAAAGCCGACGAGCGGATCGAAGAGGTCGGGTTGCTGATTCCGCACCAGGCCAACCTCAGGATCTCCGAAGCGGTCCAGAAGGAGCTGGGTCTGGCCGATGCGCAGACCTACAACAACATTCAGCGCTACGGAAACACCACGGCGGCCACGATTCCGATCGCGCTGGACGAATGCGCCCGGGCCGGGAAGCTGGCCAAGGGTGAACTGGTCGTTCTGACTGCATTTGGCTCGGGATTCGTGTGGGGAAGCTGTGTTCTACGGTGGTAAAAGGCTGGACTGAAACCTCCCGGGCTTGTGTTCCGTAATGGAACACGATCCAACTCGTTCATGGAGGCACACTATGATTTTCGGGACGATCGCCAATCTCGCCGCTCTCGCCATCGCCGGCGGGGCGGGCTTTTTCGCCTTTGGCTTTTCGCGGGGCTTCGTACGGCGCCGGCTTCGCTTTGTTGACGCGATCAGGTCACCGGGCATTCCGGTGCTTGCCGCGGTGGTGGCCGGGTTGGTGGTGCTGCCACTGACTCTCCTGCCTCTGGTGAGCGGGCTCACTGCCTGTGTGGTGGGCTTGGGCGCGGGACTGGGGACACGAAGCGGAGTCAAAGCGCTTCAGCGGGGCGACATCGTCGTCAGATAAGCGCTGAGGTGCCATGAGCAAAGAGGGACTCCGAATTAATCGGGGTCCCTCTTACGCGTTACCTCGCCCCTCTTACCTTTGTCTCATGCCAGCCATCACTTGTGTCCGCTGCCACCAGACCCGTGACTCCCAGGCTTTTCAGCCCTTCCCGAATGAGCAGGGGGCCCGGGTTTTTCGGGAGATCTGTGCGGTCTGCTGGGCAGAGTGGCTCAAGTACCAGCAGCAGCTCATCAATCACTATGCACTGAACCTGCGCGAAGCCAAGTCCCGGCAGTACTTGCTCGAGCAGATGGACCAATTCCTCTTTACCAGCGCGCCCCCAGCCTGAACGAGACGTCGATCGCAGGTCCCGAGGGCTCCAGGTCCTCGGTCAGGCCGAGCATCCATTCCGGTCCACGCCGAAACTTGAAGAATCCTCCCAGATCGACGGTGAGCTCGCGGGCGTCCAGCTCGGTGGTGCCGATATCGTGATACAGCGACGAGTGGTAGATCAGATTTCCGTAGAGATGGAACGCCCCGGCGACGTGAGCGCGAACTCCCTGGGTCACCATGAGAAATACGCGCTGCTGAAACTCCGCCAGCTCCCCGTGTGACGGCGTGACTCCAGCGCCGATCGTTCCTTCATAGGTGAAGCGCTTGCCGAAATCGCTCCGGACCGTCGTCACGGCGTTCACCGAGATGGTGCCCCGGCGAAATCCATCCGGGCCGGTATTGGTGGGCAGCGTCGCCGAGAACAGGGTCTGCCAGTGGGCAGAGTGCCGGAACCCGAAGCCCAGGCGCACGTCGCCCAGATAGGTGCCCGGCCGGCTCGGGACCAAGTGCGGGCCGCCGGCAATACTCAGGCTGTCGCCGAACTGGTTCCGAGGGCGGATCTTTCGAGCGCCGGTGGGAAAATGGAAGAGATCGTGGTACCCGTCGATGAACCCGTCGAGGAACCCGTTGTAGGCGCCGTTCACGCTGGTCTCGCCCAGCAGGAAGGAGCGCCTGCCAAGTTCGCGGGTTACCGTGACGTCGGCGCGCAGCAACTCGGCGTCCAGGAGGTACGCGGCTGTTGAAATGGGCGGCTGGGAATATTCGATGGCGCTGGCGTAATCCAGCAGCGTCGTGACCCGCCACCGGCGTCCGGGCGCCACGTAAGGCTGGCTGGCGAGCCCCGTGCGTGAATTGACCATCGGATTCATCGAGGCGTAGGGCGGGAGGCCTTGCGCATGCAACGGAGTGGCCGGCCAGGCCGCAACAATAAGAACGAGCATGCTGATTGCCGTGAGGAATTTCATCGCGGCTATTTCTGGTACTTCCAGTTCCGCCTCTTTCCTTCGGCGATCCATCCGATGGCGGTCGCCAGCCTGCGCGCTCGGGTCTCTTCGGTCCTGGCTTCGAGCAGCCACTCGATGTACTCCCGTCTGGCACTGGGTGAAAATTCTTCGAATGCCTTGCCGGCAGCCTTGTCGGCCTTGAGCGCCCGGGCAAGGTACGGCGGCGTCGGCAGCGTTTTCTTGGGCGCACCCTTCACCCGCACCACCTTCACGCCCGCGTCATTCAATTCCATCGCCTTCTTGATATAGCCGGTCAGAATCTTCCGGGACGGGAGGTCGGCAACCCTGGCGATGCGTCCCATCAACCCCGCGCTCTCCTTCTTCCTGCTCTCCGTGCCCACCACGAGCGAACCCTTCCAGAAGCCGATGCCGCAATGCTCCTGGAAGGCCGCCATGTTGGCCATCATTTCACCCTTGTAGTCGAAGAAGGGTGAGCCCCATTTCATCTGTTCCTCGGTCTC
>JBEPVJ010000198.1:0-5130 GCA_041691095.1 Gemmatimonadales bacterium | reverse complement strand
GCCTAAAGCTGGTGAATCTGGCGCCGGAAACGGCGGAGAAATTTCCGTCCCAGCTTTCTGGCGGCATGCGCAAACGGGTGGGCATCGCGCGGGCGATCGCGGGCGCGCCGAAATACCTTCTATATGACGAGCCGACCTCGGGGCTCGATCCGGTCAATGCCAACGTGATCGATGCGCTGGTGAAGCGCCTGGATAAGGAGCTGGGAGTGACCAGCGTTATGGTCACGCACGACGTGCGCGGCGCGTTCAATGTCGCCGACAAGATCGCGCTGCTCTCCGAGGGCAAGATCGTATTACAGGGAACGCCGGAGGAGTTTCGTGAATCCACCGACCCCAAGGTCAAGGCGTTTCTGGAGCGGGACTTCGAGTCGGATACCCCCTTCGCGGCCTGAGCGGGAGTTATGGATCTTCATTACAAGCAGGAAGTCACCGTAGGTACTCTGGTCCTCGTGGGCGTGCTGCTGTTCATAGGCGGCTCGCTCTGGCTGCAGGGGAAGACCTTCTCCCGCGCCCCCAAGATCAGCGTCCAGTTCGAGGATGCCGGCACGCTCAAGCGGGGAAGCCCGGTCAAAGTCTCCGGGGTGACCCTTGGAACGGTGTCGGACATCACGTATCAGAGTTATCACAAGGTGCTGGTTCGGCTGGATCTCCAGAAGATCGTGAACCCGCGCAAGGACGCCGCCGCCTCCCTCGCCACCGTCGGCCTGGTGGCCGACGCGGTCGTGAACTTCGTGCCGGGCAGCGCTTCGGAGCCCCTCCCCGAGAACGCGATCATCACCGGCACGGTTGAGCGGGGTCTCATGGACATGGGGGGGGAAATCGGCAACTCGGTCAAGGAAGTGCTGGCGAACGTCAAGGCCATTCAGTTCAATGAGCTCACCGACAATCTGAACAAGACGCTCACGTCGTTCCGGAAAGTGGCCGAGCTCTATGGAGACACCAAGAACGGCCCCATGAGCGAGCTGGCCGGCACCATGAAGCGGCTGCAAGCGGTCAGCGCCCGGATCGACTCGGTGCTGGCCGAAGCGAAGCTCGCCGAGACGCTACACACCGCCGACTCGCTCATGGCAAACCTGAGCCGGCTCTCCACGACGGCGGAGGGCACCGCGAAGCAACTCAATGGCATCCTGGGCAAGATCAACAAGGGTGAAGGGACTCTGGGCAAATTCGCCTCGGATACGCTCTTCTACGACAACGCGCAGCGACTGGTGAAATCGCTGCAACAATTCGTCGACGAGCTCAAGAAAAATCCCGGTAAGATCGGGCTGACGGTAAAATTGTTTTAGGGCGCGTCAAAGGTCGTCCCATGCTTTCCCTCACCTTTCTCGGTACCGGCGCGGCCTGCCCGACGGTGGACCGCAACGTCGCCGCTCTCTCGCTCCAGCGCGAGGGAGAGATGATCCTGTTCGACTGCGGCGAAGGCACCCAGCGCCAGATGATGCGTTACGGGGTAGGGTTTTCCTTCAAGGACATCTTCTTCACCCACTATCACTCAGACCATATGCTCGGCGTCATCGGCTTGTTCCGGACGATGGGGCTCATGGACCGCAAGGAGCCGGTGACACTCTACGGCCCCAAGGGGGCCGACCGCATTTTGCGGGGGGCGCTTTCGGTGGGCATCGAGCGCACCAAGTTTCCCTTCGAGATTGTCGAAGTGAAGCCGGGCGACAGGCTGGGCCGCGGCGAATACGAGATCGCCGTGTTCGAGACCGAGCATCGAGCCGACACCGTCGGCTATGCGCTAGTCGAGCACGATCGCCTTGGCCGCTTCGATCCGGACAAGGCGCGCGACATGGGCATTCCGGAAGGGCCACTCTGGGGTCAAATCCACAAGGGCAAGACCGTTTCGCTCCCCGATGGGCGCACGGTGGCGCCCGAGGAGCTGGTGGGACCCCGCCGCTCCGGCCGGACGGTAGTGATCTCGGGAGACACGCGCCCACACCCGGCGCTGGTTGCTGCCGCGCGGGGCGCCGACCTCCTGGTGCACGAGTCCACTTTCGGGGAGGAGGAGCGGGCCCGGGCGGTAGAGACCGGGCACTCGACCGCCCGTGAAGCGGCCGAAGTGGCCCGCGAGGCCGGCGTAACCCGCCTGGTGCTGACCCATATCAGCCCCCGCTACACCCGCGATGCTCCGGAGCTGCTGGCGGAGGCCCAGGCGGTGTTCTCCGATGTAACCGTCGCCCGAGACGGAATGACGGTCGAGGTACCCTTCAGGGAATAGGCTGAGCCCCCTTTCGTCTTTTCGGCGAATTTGATCTATACTAATGCGCAGCAATTCCAACCATTCCCAAGCAGAGGTCTTGCATCATGACCAGTCGTGTGCTCGGCGTGCTCGTTGGTGTCAGCGTCATTGGCTGCGGGGGCGGAGAGAAGGCCCAGGAGGTGAAGAACGCCACGAACGCAGTGGCCGCGGTGGCGGAAGCGGGCAATACGATGGCCGACGCTCAGAAAGATGCTCAGCAGTTCTACGCCGATCGGAAGGCCAAGGGCGACACCGTCGCCATCGCCTATGCCGAGCTCCAGAAATTCCTCCCCGCGCCTCCCGCCGACTACACCCCGCTCGAGGCGCCCAGTGGATCGAGCCAGAGCATGGGCGGCTGGTCGATGTCGCAGAGCTCGCAGACGTTTTCCAAGGCGGCCGGGCCCGATGGCACCGGGCCGACCATCAAGGTTTCCATTGTGGACTTCGGCGGCACTCAAGCGGCCTACGGCATGATGGCCGCTCCGCTGATGATGCAAATGAGCCAGGAGGATGCCCACCACAAGATGCAGACGCTCAAGGTCGCCACTCCCAATACCTGGGGTTCGGAGGATTACAACAAGGACGACAAGTCCTCAACCGTGACCATGGTGACCCGCTATCGCTACGTGATTACCGTCGAAGCCCGAAACCAGGGGCAGGACAATACCGCCATGGCGCGAAGCATGGCCGAAGACATCGCCAAGAAATTCGACGGCAAGTGATGTGACTAATACCCGGACCTTTCCTAAACTGCGGCGTGAGGCATACATTGTGAGTCCTTCACATTTCCCGCCACGGTCGTTGAGGTCCTATGTCTATGATTCACAAGCATCTGCGTCGCCTCGGGCTGGCCCTGGTGGGCGCCGCCGCGGTCGCAGGGTGCAGCTCCAGCGGAACGGATAACAACAATCCCGGCACGATCGCACTCGCACTTTCCCCAACCTCAGGCTCTGCGGCGCAGGGTGGCTCGCTGGTTACCACCGCCACCCTGACTCGCGGCGGAAATTTCACCGGCGCCGTGGCCTTCACGGTGGCCGGTGCGCCGACCGGCGTCACCGCGGCGGTCAGCAACACCGTGACCACCGGCACCACCACGACGGCCACCGTCACCATCAGCATCGCGGGCAGCACGCTGCAAGGGAACTACCCGCTGGTGGTGCACGCCACTGGTACGGGAGTGACCGAAGCGACGGCCGACTACAATCTGACAGTGACGGTCGCGGCATCGGTCTCCCTGTCGCTGTCGGCTCCAGCCCTGACCATTGTCCAAGGCGCCTCGACGCCGACCACGACGGTGACCTTGACCCGGACGAATTTCACCGGGAACGTCACCCTCTCGGTCGACAACCTGCCGACCGGCGTCACTGCCGCCTTCGCTCCGGCCAATCCGCAGAGCGGCAACAGCTCGACGCTGACCCTGAGCGTTCTGGGCACCGCGACGACCGGCACCTTCACCAATCTGGCGGTACGAGCGTCGGGCGCCGGGATCACCGACGTCACGACTCCGCTCTCGCTCACCATCGCCGCGCCCGCGCCGAGCGTCAGTCTTTCGCTCAGCCAGCCGGCCCTCTCCATCGTGGCCGGCGCAGCGACGCCCACCACGACGGTTACCATCAACCGGGTGAACTTCACCGGTGATGTCTCGCTCTCGGTGCTCAACCTGCCGACGGGAGTCACCGCTTCGTTCGCGCCGGCTAACCCGCAGAGCGGAACCAGCTCGGTCCTGACGTTGACGGTCGGCGCTGGTGTAACCCCCGCGGTCTATAACACCCTCGCGGTCCAGGCCACCGGCACCGGTATCACCCCGGTATCGACCCCGTTGACGCTGACGGTGACCGCCGCGGCGCCGGTGGGCAACTTCACCCTGACCACGACGCCCACCACCACGGTGAACGTGACTCAGGGCGCTGCCGCGGTTCCGGTGACGGTCAACGTCAACCGGACCGGTGGCAACGTGAGCAACATCACGCTGAGCCAGACGTCGGCCACCGCGCTTCCAGCCGGCCTGACCCTGGCATTTTCGGCTCCGAATCCAACGATCGCCATTTCCGGGACGCTGACGGTTACGGCGGCGAATTCAGTTCCCGTCGGCTCCTATCCGATCGTCATTCACGGCAATACCAACGGTCTCGCGGAGCAGGTCATCGCGCTGACGATCAACGTGGTGGCGCCGGGAGGCAGTGGGAACGTCAACGCCAGCTTCGTCGGCTGTGATCCGTCGGACAAGCCGGTCTGGTTTGCGGTCATGGACGGCACCGCCGGCACCTGGACCCAGGTACTCGGCAGCGCAGACGTGTACAACTTCAACATCACGCAGCCCAAGGGGTCCCTCGCCTACGTGACGTCGCTCAGCGGACAGACGTCTATCATCGTCCAGAGCTTCACCCAGGCCGAATTTACGGCGCATACCATCACCTTCTGCACGCCGGATCCCACCAACCTGGAGACGCTGAACGGTGTCGTGGCGAATCTCGCCGTCGGATTCACGCCCCGGATTTCCTTCGGCGGGCGGGTTGCGGTCCCGGCGGGGAATGGTCCCTTCCAGATGACCAACGTTCCTGACGGGACTTACCCTCTGGTGGGTTACGAGCGGAATGTGCTGACGCCGGGAACTGGTGAGCGGGTCTTCATTGCGCGGGGAGAGAATCCTGCCAACAACGGCAACTTTGCCAACCAGGTGAACTTCACCGATGCCACCAACTCGCGGCCCGCAGATGTTGCCGCGGCCACGATCACCGGCCTGGGTGGCGAGACCGCCACCTTCGGGATGAGCCTGCTCAGCGGCTCGGCCTGCACCGTTTCCTCACTCTATTCCAGTGCGCCGGCGGGTGGCACGTTCACGCTCACCGGTGTCCCTGCGTCGTTGCGTGTGGCCGGCGACGAGCCTG
>JBEPVJ010000197.1:0-5132 GCA_041691095.1 Gemmatimonadales bacterium | reverse complement strand
GGCACGGAACGCAGGGCTGCCGGATACGCCTCGGCACAATCTACCGGCTGCGAGGCGGCCTCTTCATTTTCCTCGGTCGCGTGCCCCATCCCCACGACCCGGCGTCGAAGATATGCCAGCGCCGTCGAGTCCCCCGACGATAGCCCCATGCTCGGGGTCTTCTCCATCAGCGCGAGCACCCGGGCCCTCGACCGCTCCGACCGCGCCACCAGCGAGTCGAGCGGAATCCCCCGAGGCGACACCTTCGCACCCAGGCTTCGGGTAACGCCGAGCTGATCGCGAAGGTCCCGAAGCTCGAGGTAGGCCGACTCGAGCCGGGTGAGGCCCACTGGCGCCTGGGCCCGGGCGCGCACCGGCGCCAGCAACAGCACGATTGAGAGGATTCCGGTCTGGATCGATGTCGGAGGCATGACCAAAGGTAAGTTCCCGGCCCGGCTTCCCGCTCCGCGGGAACTGCGGTACTCTATTGCGATCGTCCAGACGGGAATTACACGCGTTGGCTGTCCCCCGGCTCACCCCAACGGCCATTGAGATCACTATGCAATCCAAAGCCACGACGGTCGCCGCATATTTGAAAGCGCAGCCGGAAGAATCCCGCGAAGCACTTGGCACGCTCCGAAAAATGATCCGCAAGGCGGCGCCCCGGGCGCGAGAATCGATGGGACGCGGGATGGCCACCTGGTCCGCGGGGCACCGTCTGCTCTTTGCCGTCGCCAGGCAGAAAAAACACATGGCCCTCTACGTCTGCGACACCCCGTTGGTGGCCGAGTACCGCGCCAGCCTCGGCGTGGTGGACTGCGGCAGCGGCTGCATCCGATTCAAGCGGCTCGACGATCTCGACCTTGCCGGCGTCGGCGCCTTACTGGAGGAAGCGGCCCGCAGGGAGTAGCCCGCGCTGGCATCCCCTGCGCCCTAACCCTATTGTTCTTCGGAGGATTCCTCTTAAAGCCAGGGCCATGATAGAACCGCAATCGAGTGAGAATCGCCGCGGCGGAGGCCAGGATGGAATCGTGGTCGTAGTTCGCGACCACCTGCAAACCATTCTGGGACAGACTCGCACGCCGTTTCCCTGCCGCTTTGCCTGCCTGATCCATCCCAGGCGGCGCGCCGGCGAGCACGGATTCGGCGTGATCACCGCGTCGGGCGAGAGTCTTCCGCTGACGGTGACGCTGCTCGAAAGCCTCCGCCGGATGCCGACCCTGCTCGAGGGCACCGACCCGGTAGTACTGGGAGCCGCCGACGAAGAGGATGCGCTGGTGCCGGGCAACTCCCGATCCGAATGGCAGGAGCCGCTTCCGGTCAATCGCATTATGCTCTGGCATGGCGTGGATGCCGGCACCTCCGCCAGCCATCTCAAGAGCCGCACCGGCATCATGCTCACGCCCAAGGCCGCCGGCCCGCAGCTCACGCTGCTCTGCGCCGAGCGTCCGGTCGGGTGGCCTCCGTGAGGATTGGAGTCGTCTTCGATACACCGTACGCCCGCTACACCCCGGAAGATCATCACCGGCAGATGGAAAAGGATCTCGCCGCCGAGGCCGACCACGAGCCCGACATGGAGTACCAGGTCGGGCAGGCGCTCGAGGAAAAGGGGCACGAAGTGCTGCTCGTGGGTGTGCATGATGATCCCCGCGAGGTGCTGGACCGCTGCGCCGAATGGAAGCCCGAGCTGGTGATGAATTGCGCCGAGTCGTTCCGCGGCGAAAGCCGGCTCGATCATCTCTTCCCCGCCCTGCTCGAAGCCGGCGGCTATCGCTATTCGGGGTCGCCGCCGCTGGCGCTCCAGGTCAGCCGCGACAAGGCCATCAGCAAGCAGATCCTTGCCTATCAGGGCATCAAGGTGCCGGGCTTTGTCACCTATCGTACCAACCAGGAAGTGACCGTCGAGCCGAGCCTGCGCTTCCCGCTGATCGTCAAGCCGCTCTCGGCGGACGCGTCAGAAGGCATCGCGCAGGCGTCCGTGGTTGAAGATGTGGCGGCGCTGACCGAGCGCGTCGCCTTCGTGCACAGCCGCTTCGAGCAACCTGCGATCGCGGAAGAATTCATCGTGGGCCGGGAGCTCTACGTCAGCATGCTGGGCAATGACCAGACACTGGAGCTGCTCCCGCTGACCGAGATGGTGTTCGACAAGGAGAAGAACACCCCCGAGGAGCGGTTCGCCACCCAGTCGGCCAAGTGGGACGAGGCCTATCGTCGGAGAAAGGGCGTTCGCAACGTCTTCGCCCGGCCGGTTTCGGCCGCCGCGAAGGAAAAGATCGATTCGATCTGCAGAACCGCGTTCCATTCGCTCTGGCTGCGCGACTACGCCCGCATCGACGTCCGGCTCACCGACGACGACGAGGTGTGGGTCCTCGAGGCCAACGCCAACCCCTTCATCAGCCGCGGCCATGAGATCGCCAACTCCGCCGAAAAGATGGGGATGTCCTACCCCGACTTCATCCAGCGGATCGTGAACGAAGCGATGACCCGGCATGCCGCGTCATAAGGGGCGGCGCGCCGCCGCACCGAGCGACGATCCCCGCTGCATTTGTGGATATCCGGTCCATCGCTGGTGGAACTTCTGTCCCGACTGCAGCCGTCCCCAGAAATGGCGGGATGTCTCCGGCCTGGCCGGTGCGGAGTGCCCCAATTGTCGCTGGGCCGTGTCGCCCAAGTTCTCGTTTTGCCCCTGGTGCGACTACGACCTCTCCGATGAGGGCACCTTCAGCGAAGAGCCGCTCAAGGCGCCCAAGGGATTCCGCATGGACGCCCGCTGCGACTGGCGCTGCGGCGGCGGCGTCCAGTACCCCATGCCCTATTGCCCCTGGTGCGGCAAGGATCAGCACTGGAACGAAGACGACAAGTTCGAAGGAACCTGTCCCCATTGCACCCGCGGCGTAGACGATTGGATGGACACCTGTCCCTGGTGCGGAGAGGATGCCACTGGCCAGGATCTCATCAGGAAGGCCCTCCGCGAGGTGCGCGCGCTGCTCAAGGAATCACGGATTTCCGAGTGGGGGTTCCGCCCGCTGCTCCGGCCCGGCGTCTCGGGAGTCGATCCCAAGTATCCCAAGATCGTGGAGATCGAGCAGCGCTACGTGCTGGGAGCCAGGCGCCGCGATGAGATCGCGTGGCCCATGCTGGAAGGCCTGATAAGTCATGAGCTGGGACACAGCTTTCTCTATCATCATTGGCACTGGACCCGGACCCCGGCATTCCGGCGCGTCTTCGGGGAAGTCGCCAAAGCGTACCGCGTGCTCGACGACGCGTGGGTGGACTTTCAGCGGCGCCGAGTGGCCATCGCACCGGTGAATCATGTGAGCGGCTATGCCGCGCGTCATCCCCAGGAAGACTTCGCCGAAACCTTCCGGTTCTACGTCACCCGCAGAGGAAGGCTTCGCGAGCTGTTCCACGAGTTCGGCCAAAAGCGAAAGGGTGTCATCGTCTACGAGAAGTTCCTGGTGCTCCACGAATTCGTGCGCGGGCTGCGGGGGAGATGAGGATGAAGACGGCGGCAATGGTGACGCTCCTGTCCCTGGCATCCGCCTGTGGCGGCAGCGCGCCCGAAGCACCTCCTCCCCCCCCCGTCGAGGTGGTGCTCGACACGACCCGCGCGGTCCAGACGGAGATGCGCAACGTCAACTTCACCATCGACAGCGGCATCGTGCTCGAGATCTCCCGACTTCGTGGCGCGCTGATCCCGGCCTCGGATACCGCCCCGCCCGTCTTCGACAATCCCCGCTCCTTCACGATCTCGATCAAGTCCGCGGCCATCGCCATCGACACCATCAGTCTGAGCAACCTCCTCACCCGGCACGTCTTTGCCTACGCGGGCTCACCGCTCGGCAGCCTCCGGATCGGGATCGACAGCAATCAGCTGGTACAGCGTGGTGTCCTCAAGAAGGGAATTCATCTCCCCTTCACCGTGAAGGCGGATGTGAGCCTCACCCCGGAAGGATTGATTCGCCTGCATCCGACCTCGATCAAGGTGCTGGGGGTGGGAGCGCGCGGCTTGATGAAATTTTTCGGCCTCAGCCTCGAAAGTCTGGCCAAGGTCTCGCCCGGGCGCGGGGTACGTATCGAGGGCAATGATTTTCTGCTCGACCCGACCGCGGTGCTGCCACCGCCGCACGTCCGGGGCCGGGTGACTTCACTCGCGGTGAAGAACGGCCGGATCTACCAGGTGTTCGGGAATAGCGCCGCGGCCGATTCCTCCCGGCTCAGGCGGCCCGATACGACCGCCGCCAACTACCTGTATTTCCGGCGCGGCACGCTGCGGTTTGGCAAGCTCACCATGGCGGAGGCCGACCTCTACATCGTGGACGATGATCCCTCCGACTGGTTCGACTTCAGCCTGCCCGGCTATTTCGCGCAGCTGGTGGCCGGAAGTCACCGCACCACTCCGTCGGACGGGCTGATCGTTCGCATGCCCGACCGAAACGACATGGTGGCTCGGCGTATCAAAGCACCCCTCCCACACTGACGGCAGGCGTAGACGACGTCCCCTCTTGACGACCGGACCGTCTTGCGATAATAGTTATCCTTATGGTTAACCATCGCCGGCTCGATCACACCTTCATCGCTTTGGCCGACCCGATCCGGCGCGCCGTGCTCGGCGCGCTTCGGCACGGTGAGCGCTCGGTGACCGCCCTGGCGGCCCCGCACCCGATTTCCCTCCCCGCCTTCCTCAAGCATCTCCATATCCTCGAGCGCGCCGGGCTGATCTCCGCCGTCAAGACGGGACGGGTTCGGCACTGTTCGCTGGTCGCGGCCCCGCTGGAAGGAGCGACCGCCTGGCTCGCGGGTTACCGGCAGTTCTGGGAGGGCCAGCTCGACTCGCTCGAACGCTACATTCGGACATCTTCGGAGGAGCAACCATGGACACCACCACGACCCGCAGCGTCTCCCCCATCGAGCTCCGCCGCACGATCCCGGCGCCGCCCGAGCGGGTCTTCCGGGCATGGACCGACCCGGCGGCGCTGAGCCGGTGGTTCGCGCCCAGCGAGGAGTTTACCGTCATCGTGCACGAGGCCGATGTGCGGGTGGGCGGACGCTATCGCATCGAGATGCGGCATCGTACCGGCCGGCAGCACATAGCGGTCGGGATCTATCGGGAAGTCGCGGGGCCGAGCCGGCTGGTCCTGTCTCTTATACAC
>JBEPVJ010000196.1:0-5136 GCA_041691095.1 Gemmatimonadales bacterium | reverse complement strand
GTGCTACAGATATCTCTCGCGAAGGAGCTTGATGTGATGGGTGACACGCCCCGTCGCCAGATATGCAAGGGCCCGAACGCTGAATTGATTGCCACTCGCCGTACCTCGCCGATTCCAGGTCTCCGCCGAGGGCGATCGAAAGAACGTTCCCGTTGCCGCGCGGACCGACGAGAACTCTTCGGTGAGGCTCTCCCACGGCCTTCCGTCGGCGTTCGTGATCGTTGCCGCCGGTGCCTCGTCGAAACCCGGGAGAGGAGAATCGAAGTCCCGCGCAAACCAGAAGGCACGAAATACGAACAGACGCTCGGCATCGCTGCTTGTGCCGCTGTTTCCGGTCACGGCGCTTTTGAGCCAACGTAGGCCGCGAGCGCCACCATGTCATCCACGCTCAAATTTCTCACCACGGCCGCCATCGGCAAACTCCCCGCATCGTGGCGAGCCCCGCTCTTGAGGTTCAGGAGCTGGCGCAGCAGGTACGAAGGCGAGTGCCCGGCAATCGGAGGCACGATCCCGACCCCGCCAAGCGTTGGCCCGTGACATGCCCTGCATTGTGTCGCGAGTCTGTTACCCTGCGCCAGGCTCCCTCGCGGGACATATGTGACATAGACTAGCGTCGGGTCGTGCATCTCGTGCCGTTCGGCCTCTTCAGGGACCTCGATCAGCCGACCGGCGATCGGCTCTGTGCCCGCACCGTCCAGGATATAGAGGATTCCCTCCACGTGCGTCTTCGGCGCCTCGTCCACCTCGACCACCCGGTTGCGGCGCGTGAGCCTGAGGCCGCTGAAATAACGCGCCGCCTGGGCGACATCGCTGTCCGGAGCCGCGTCTGCGATCTGGTGCATGCTGTTGATGGGAGACGAGGGATTCGCGGTGAGCCGGGACCTGTCGCGTAATGCCGCTACTTGTGCCTGGATGTATGTCGCCGGCAACCCGGCGAGGGTCGCGTTCTCCGGCCGTCCGGCACCGTTGGGAAGGTGACAGAACCCGCACGCCCGCCACTGCGGGTTGCTGCCGCTTTTGACCGCGCTGGGCATGGGCGGATGCGCGTCGGGGAACCAGTCCAGGGCATCGAAGCCATTCTTGAGCTGTGCCATTGAAAAGGAGCGCGTGGAGCCGGTGACCTGGTACCTGGCCACCGTGTCATACTGCGGTGGCGTGGCCGGAGGTGGCGCGGTCGGATAGGCCCATTGCGGCGCTGAGGCCGAGCCACGGCCAGGATTCGCGGTGGGCGCGCGCGCCCCCTGACCGGGGAATATCCCGTCCGCGATCACACCGTGCAGCACCACCGGCACTCCATTGACCAGTACATACTGAAACCCCACCGACGGCAGCGCCGACTGCTGATAGGTGGCCCGATCCGACACCGTCGCGAGGTCGAAGACGGTGATATCCGCGTCCGCCCCGACCTTGATGCGACCCTTGTTTCGGAACATTGGGGCCCGCTGCTCCAGCCGCTGCGCCGGCATCAGCGACAGTTTCCGAATGGCGTCCATC
Source organism: Gemmatimonadales bacterium (assembly GCA_041691095.1). Lineage (GTDB taxonomy): Bacteria > Gemmatimonadota > Gemmatimonadetes > Gemmatimonadales > GWC2-71-9 > JABFSM01. The sequence goes on along the minus strand of JBEPVJ010000196.1, from coordinate 3,642 downwards.
AGGCGAATCTGTCCGGTCTCCCGGACATAGTGGCCAAGGACTCTTCCACTGGTGCCGGCGGTACGGGGATGCCCCTTTCCGTTCACGATACGACCGTCGCTCGCGATGGCAGTCAGGGGGCTGGTCACCGCCATGGCCTCCATCTCCGGCGTATTCAGGAACAGAATCACGACCGCTCCGGGCCTCCGGTTCTCCGTAAAAGTGGCGCGGGTTAATCGCTCTCCGGTGCTCACCAGCATGAGCTTTCCGAACATACTGTCCGGACCGCTGACGAACCGGTCGAGCAAGGGGGATGAGAGCTCAGTCATGCCGGCGATGTAGGGGTACGCCTCGGTCGTCACGTCGAGGCCGCGACCCCGCGCTTCCTGGATCAGCGCGAGCGTCCTCGGCGTCGCCGCGAGGCTGGTGCTGTTGAGGTGGACGATGTGCACCGGGGCGCCGGTGACCGCACTCGCCCCGATCACCTCCAGGTAGGACTCTATCGAGCTGCCCGGCTCGGTCAACCCGGTCGAGCCGGTCGCACGGGTGTGCACGAAGACTGCGGCGTGATACGTCGCAGCCGAGCGGAACATCTCGAGTACTTCGTAGCGGCTGGCCGCGGGTGTGTATTCCAGCCCCATCCCGACGCCAAGGGCGCCGGCCGCCAGCCCGGTCTCGACCTGCTTCCGCATCTCGGCGATCTGCCCATCGGTAGCGGCGTTGTGACCCGCGGAATCGAGGGGGAGCAGGGTGCCGAGCGCGGTCCCGCCGTCATGCATCACGGCCATGCGGGCCCTGATGTGCCCTGCGGAAGCGCCGTAGTTGATGAGCGCCCTGCCTTGATGCGCGGCATAGAACGCAGGCACGTCGCCGACGCCGACTTCCATCTCGAGCGCCGTAGTAACTCCGTCCATCGCATAGAGCCGATAATTCTCGTCGTCCTGGCCGTGGACGTGGAGATCGATGAATCCCGGAGCCACCACCAGGCCGTGGGCATCGATGACCTGCCGGCCCCGCAACGCCGTGGTCGCGATGGCGGCGATCTTGCCGCCGCGGATACCAACGGACCGAACGGCGTCGAGCCCCGATTCAGGATCGATGACTCGGCCATTGCGGATGACGATGTCGTAGGTGGGTGCCTGGGCTGGAGCTGAGGCGGCCAGCATTGCCGCGACTACGAGGCCGATTCCCACGCTTCGAGCGGTCTTCACGGCGCGCCTCCGGTTGTGTCGGTGCTTCGCAGCGAGCATTCCGTTTGCCAGCCAGGCCATTGTCCGAGAAGACGGCTTCAGCCCTCTGGCTGCGGTCGTCTCGTCGCTCATGAGTGATAAAGCCTTCTCAATCCCACTTGATCCCTGAATCGCTGAAGCGAGCAGTGTGCCGCCTGCAGGTGGGACACCAGTACGTACCATCGGTAAGGGCGACCTGATCGGAAGAAAATCGGTGAGTGGGTGAGCACCCGAACACCACATTGGGTCCGATATCCCCGACCGCCGGGGGACTGCCGAAGGGGACCACGGCCATGGAACCGCACTGCTCACATGCCAGGGAGTCGGCGTGGATATTCAGGGTAGAGACGGACTCGCAATCGGTACAGAGAAAGGGAAAGAGGGAGTAGTCGGGCGGCGCCATGCGAGGGCCGAGCGGAAGGACAAAGCTCCCGAAACATGGGCACGAAACGGTGACACCGATACCCATTGTCGTTTCCTTCTAGGAGCGGGGCGTGAGGTGGTCGGTCACCACCGGAAGATACGGCGCCCACGGCCCGATCTCGTCCCGGTACTGCTTGGCCATAACCCGCGCCACCTGAGCCACATGCCCGAGATCGTGAACCACCCACGTCGCCATCAGCTGTCGGAGAGTCACGCCTCCCAGGCCGGGATGGTCGCCCGGCAGACTCAGATCCGCCTCGCTGAGATGCCAGGAGCGGAGCAGCCAGAGGTTGTTCGCCCGAAGCGCGGCAAATTCATCCAGGATCGAATCCAGTGAACGGCCCGCATTGCGGCCCCGATGCCGGAACCGATCGTACGGCGCAAAGGTGAGACTGGAACCCCGGGCGAGCATAATGCGAGCCCGAGGGATCCAGTCCGTCTCTTCTCCGTCGATGAGGTGCCCGACTACATCGAACGGGCTGAACGTGTCGGCCCCCTCCGTGGCGCGGGCCCACGAGTCATCGAGGCCGCCGAGCAGTGCCAGCAGGGTGCCGGGGGTGCGGCGGAGTACCTCAATGGCCAGGGCCAGGTCAAATCCCATGTGGGCCGCCTGCGACGTCGCTTAAATCGAGTGCCAGGTACGCCGTCCCCGCCACCGGGTTATTGCGATATGGCGCGGTCGCGTGAAATCCCAGTGTCTCGTAGAGGGCCCGCGCTTCGTGCATGGACGGAAGGGTATCGAGGCGCAGGACCGCATATCCCAGCTGGCGGGCCTGGTCAATCGCCCGAATGGCCAGACGCCTTCCGAGGCCGGTGCCGCGCCCGATCGGGCGCACGTACAGCCTCTTGAGCTCCGCTTCGGTGGCGCTGAGGGGCCGCACCCCGACACACCCCAGCGGCACCGAGTCACCCGTCGCGAGGAAGAGCGCGCCTCGAGGCCCGGCGTATTGCCCCGGCAGTGAGGCGAGCTCCTGGTCGAAATCCTGAAAACAGAGCTCGACGCGGAGCGCTTGGGCGTACTCGACCAGGAGCTCGCGTACGATCGCGACCTCCGCCTCCCCGTGAGCCAGCGCGATAGCAATGTCCGTCATATCAGTCCGAAGCTCCCTCCCGCTTTCCGGAGCACCCATGTAGTCATGCAACGCTGTCCCTGTACCACAGTCGTCTTGAGCGGATCGAGCAGCTCACCACCCAGGCCGCGGCTCATGGTCATGAGTAGTGCCTCATCGACAAGATATCGCTCCGAGCCGTCGGGCAGTCGGTAACGTCGTCCCTGAATGTGTTCGGCTCGGCCCTCGAGACCGATCGTGGAGGCCAGCCGGCAGAAGAACATGCCTCCGGGTCTGAGGGCGCGCCAGCATCCATTCAACATCCCTTTGAATTGGGTGTCATCCTTGGCAAAGTGCAGGACCGCGCTGCAGAGGACGACATCGGCGAATGCACTCGGAAAGGAGAGAGCCTCCAGCGGCTCCGCCCGGAAGTTGGTGGCTGGAAGGGCCGGAGCAAGCCGCGCCGCCAGGGAGCGGAGCTCGGCGACCGCCGCGGCGCTCGTATCGGCCCCGAAAACTTCGTAACCCGCCTGGAGCAGATAGAACACATTGCGGCCCCCACCGCATCCGGCGTCCAGAATCCGCATTCCCGGCAAGACACGTCCGCGCAAGATCTGGTCGAAGAGGTAGATATCGATCTGACCGAATTGCTTCTCGAGTGTGTCAACGGGCTCGGTCAGGACACCACCTCCAGCCGCTTGTCTTCCATTGGAATCCGGATCATCCGCGGGAATCCCCTTTGGCTCGCATCGCGATCGCTGAAGACCCAAATGGTGGAAAGAGCATCTCATTGCTCCCAACGAAGCCGAGCGACTCGTACAGTGGACGCCCATCGGGCGCTGCATGGAGAACCAGCCGAACGATGCCGGCCCCGGGAGCCCAGTGAACCAGGTTCTCCATCAATCGGCGCGCGACGCCTTGGCGTCGATAGCCTGGGTCGACGTAAACGTTGAGGATCAGCC
>JBEPVJ010000195.1:0-5137 GCA_041691095.1 Gemmatimonadales bacterium | reverse complement strand
GAAACGCTGTATCTGGCCGCGGAACCCGTTCGAGTTGGTCGAGTAGCCCATCAGGAACTTCCCGCTCCCCGTGGCTCCATGAAGCTCTTCGGTGCTGGTTCCAAAGATGGTAGTTGAGGTGAGCTCGAGGGTAAATCTGCCTCCCGACTGGTGACCGGCAATGCTGACGGTGCCCCCCGCCGTCGCCTCCCCCGTAAACGAGCCCGACCCGGTCACGACCGAATCGTGCACCTCGAGCGCAAACTGGAAGCTGGATCCGGGAATGTCGATGTCCTGGTACCAGCAACAGCTCAACGGCGAGCTGGAGCCCGTGATGGAAGCGCAGTTGCCCAGGCAGAGGACACCCAGGGCCAGTACCGCGTAGGGAGTGATCGAACGCATGGTTGTCGCTCCTGTCCGCCGCCCTTGGCATTGGGAGGCCGGACCTGTAGGCTCCACTAACGGCTTAAGGGATCGTACAATGAAGGTAGCACATGAGCCTGGCGCCCATCGCTTCGTGGCCACGCCGCCCGAGGGCGAGGCGGTGCTCCGATACCGAATGCATTCCAATACCGTGATGGATGTGCTGAGCACGTACGTCCCCGATGCCGCGCGCGGCCGAAGGATCGGGGGTGCCCTGGTCGAGGCGGCATTGAGCTACGCGCGGGTCAACGCGCTGCGCGTTATTCCTACCTGCTGGTATGTGGAGACATGGGTGGGACAGCACCCCGAGTATCGCGGAGTACTGGTGGAGTGAACCCGACTCGCCTCTACTTCCTGCACCGATGGATCGGTGTGATCCTTGGTGGACTGGTCTTCATCTGGTTCGCCAGCGGAATCGTGCTGATGTACTACCCCTATCCAGGCATTTCCCCAGCCAGGGAATTGGATCTTCTCCCGGCACTCGCGCTCGATTCTACGCCGATCGGATTTGTCCGGGCCCATCGTGCGGCCGCCCAGTCCCTCGCTGCGATTGGGAAGAACGCGGCGCTGATCAGCGGGCGCTTGGAACGGCTCGAAGATCGAATGGTCTATCGATTCCAACGCGAGGGTGGCGACGGGGTGGTTGCCGCCGTCCTGGTCGATGCGCGGAGCGGCGCGGTGCTTTCTCCCGTGTCCACCGCGATAGCCGAGGCGCTTGCCCGCAGAGTCGTGGGCGGGGGACTGAGCGTGGCCGGCGCGGTGGTCGAGCAGCGCGCGGATCACTACATGATGGACATTGCCTACGCGGCGCAGTTCCCGGCGTACCGGGTGCAGTTCGATGACTCCCGTCACACCGCGGTGTACGTAGGCGTGCAAGGGGGCAATGCGTTCGGGATCGTAACCCGGCTGACTCGGGTCACGACCTGGACCGGCACGGTGCCGCATTGGTTCTACTTCATCTGGTTGTACGACCAGCCCCTGGCGTGGAGCCTCGCCTTCGTCGTCACCGGGTCCCTGGTAATCCTGCTGGCACTCACCGGAATTGTCTGGGGGCTTCTGCGGCTGTTGCCCTATCGTTCCCGGGGGGACCACAGCCTGACCGCCTACCGGGGTGTCTCCCGATGGCACCACCTCGCCGGCCTGGTGTTCGGCCTGCTGGTGCTCACCTGGACCGCGAGTGGACTGTACCAGAACTTCGGGCCGGGCAATGCTCCCCGCGCCGGGCAGGCGGCGCGGGTTCGTGGCGGTCCAATCCGCTGGGAGGCGCTCTCCCTCACCGAGCTGGGGGCGTTGGACCGCATCCCGACAGAGCGGCGAGCCACGGCACTACGAGCCGTCGACCTGCTGCAGTTCGATGGGCAGCCGGGATACGAATTTCACTTTTTCGACGGCAGCAGCGTCTGGGTGGATGCGGCCAGCGGGAAGGCCAGAGGCGAGCTGAACGACCTGGACCGGAAGCGGGCGGCGGGGCTGGTCTCGGGGAGCAACGATGCGATCGACCGTCTCGATCGGATCACCTCGTACGACGAATATTACTATGCCAGGCACGGTCGCCAGCTGCCGCTCCCGGTCTGGCGAGCGTCCCTCCACGACCGGAATGGCACCCTGCTGTACTTCGATCCTGTGACGGGCGCACCCACCGGCTTCGTGGATCGCGCCGTCAAACGCGCCCGATGGCTCCGCGATGGGCTCCACAGCCTCGACTTTGGATTCCTGAACAATCACCGCCCGCTCTGGGATCTCGTCATGCTGCCGCTGCTCTTCGGAGGCCTGCTCGTGTCTGGTGCCGGGCTGATCCTGGGCCTGCGCCGGGTGCGTCTCGTCCTGGGGCGCTCGGCCCGACGGCCGCCGCGTTAGGGCTTGGCCCGTTGCCACACCGAACAGGTGCGCCGCTCGCCGAGGTGAGTCGCGAACTGCCCCGGGCGTGGCTGACCGGGCGGGGCAAAGCAGAAGCGGGCCGTGTCCCCTTTGAGCTCGTAGATGCCCATCTGGGTGCTGCCCGTCGGAGACATTCCATCGAGCACATGGTAGTCGATCGTTTTTGGCTTGGCGGTCGGATTCAGCACGAACGTCGCCTTCAGCATCAGCCGTCCACCAATAACGACCGTGGTGGTGTCCCCATGCGCGGTGCGCCGGGAATCCTTGATGGCATCCGGAGGCGCGGATTGGCCATCGCTCGTGGCGCTGACGATGGTCCAGGCGCCCTGGAGCGCCGCGAGGTCCGCCTTGCCGGCGGAAGATTGCGCCTGAGCCGGTGCACCGGTGGCCGCAGCAATCACGAGGCAGCATGCGGCCGAGATGAGTCTCATTCGATTCTCCGATCGGGGATCATGGCGTAAGCGCGCAACCTTCGACGCGGAGGCACTTCGGATCGAGCGGTGCCAGCTTGAGCCGGGTCAGCTCCTTGTTCACGGCCTGCAGATCGGTCGACCAGACCACCGTGAGTCGATCGGTATAAGTCTTGAGCTCGGCGGACAGGATTCCCAGAATCTCCGGCATGTTGTTGGTCGGCGCGCCATCGCCGCGCTCCACCATCGACAGCAGCGTGGCCAGGCGATTGTTGACCTTGATCGGGAAATTCAGCGGATCCTGGCCGCTCTGGTTGCGCACCTGGTAAACGTCTTCCTCGACGGCGGAGCTATTGGTGGTCAGCGTGGCGCCTGCGGTCTTCAGGGCCGCGTCATCCGAACGCTTCTCGCGGTCGGCCAGCTGCGCTTTGACCCGTCGGATCGCGATCACCGACTGATTGGCCTCCTCGGCCTTGTCGCGGACTCGCCGGGAAAAGGCGTATTGCGCCCGCAGGTCGGCGTCGGTGACGTCGGTGAGCCACGGGTTCCGGCGCACCAGTATCGGCGCCGTGAGCGACTGGCCGTCCGCGGTGAGCCGCACCACGTAGCGGCCCGGCGGAACCACCGGCCCGGCCGTTCCCCCACCCCAGAAAATCATTCCGGGAAAATCGGTGATGCCCCGGGCCCGCAGATCCCAGCTGATCCGGCTCACCCCGGCGGTCTTCGGAAGGAAAGCGCCTCCACCGCCCCGCCGCCCTCGGCGAGCACTGGCCGAGTCCGGTTTGGTTGTGTCGGGCTCGAAGGTGCGCAGCACCGCACCCGCCGAGTCGAGAATTTCGAGCCGGGCCGCGACCGGCGCGCTCTTGAGATACCAGCTGAGCGTGACGTTCGGCCCCGAGCGAATCCCGGCCGGGGGAGTGAAGAGATACCCGTCCTTGGCAAGAATCTCGGGCGAGATCTGCCGCAGTGCGGCGACGTCGTCGAGCACCCAGAAGCCGCGCCCGTGGGTGGAGATGATCAGCTCGTTGCCTTCGGGGAGGAGATCGGACACCGGGACGTCGGGCATGTTGAGGCGCAGCGACTGCCAGACGGCCCCATCGTCATAGGAGACGAACACCCCCCGCTGGGTCGCGGCGTACAGCATTCCCCGGCGATTGGGATCTTCCCGGATCGCATGCACGTAGGCATTGGTCGGAATGCCGTTGACGATCTTGCTCCAGCTCTTGCCGTAGTCGGCCGTCTTGAAGATGTAAGGCGACAAATCATCGAGCAGTGGCCGCCGCACCGAGATGTACGCGGTACCGGACGCAAACGCCGAGGCATCGATCTGGCTGACCCGGCCGAAGTCGGGCATCCCGGGTGGTGTAATATTGGTCCAGATTTTTCCGCCGTCGCGGGTGACGTATACCAGCCCGTCGTCGGAGCCTGTCCAGATCACGTTGATGTCGCGTTTGCCGAGCCCGACGGAAAAGATCGTGGCATAAACCTCGGGACCGTTCATGTCACCGGTGATCGGGCCGCCCGACTTCTGCAGCGTGCTCGGATCGTGCCGGGTGAGGTCGCCGCTCAGCGCGGTCCAGTTGCGGCCGCCGTCCGTGGTGCGCCAGAGCCGCTGGGAAGAGACGTACAGCGTCTTGGAATCCACCGGCGAAAAGATGATCGGGAAGGTCCACTGCCAGCGCTCTTTGATATCCTTGGAGGCTTCTCCCGAATAGAACCAGGGGTAAGGATTCACCTCGCGGGATGCGCCGGTGCGACGATCGTACTTGTCGACATAACCGCCGTTGTTGGTGCCGCTATAAAACAGATCGGGGGTCAAGGGATCGGGCGCGATGTAGCCAGGCTCACCGCCGCCAGCCACATACGCCTCGGCCATGCCTCCGGCGGTTGGATCTGCACTCGGGCGGCGAAAGAACCCGCCCCCGCCGGCATTCCAGTTGAATGGAATGCAGAGCGTGGAATTGTCCTGCTGCGACCCGCACACGTGATAGGGAATGTGCGGGGTGGCAATCACATGATAGAACTGCTCGGTCGGGAAGTCCTCGTCGGTCCATTTCTTCCCGGTGTCGGCGGATACCGCACCGCCGCCGTCGTTGGCCATCACCAGGTGCGCCACGTTGTCGGGATCAATCCACAGATCGTGGGTATCTCCGTGGGTGCCATTGCTGATGCTGGTGATGGTCTTCCCCGCATCGGTGGAGCGATAGGTCGACGTGTTCTGCAGGTAGACCACGTCGGCGTTCTTGGGGTCGGCATGGACGTGGGTGTAGTAGAAGGCGCGCTGGCGGATGTCCCGCTTGTCGTTGGCCAGGGTCCAGGTGGCACCGGCGTCGTCGCTCTTGAAGAGACCGCCCTTATCGTTTTCTATGAGCGCGTACACCCGGTTGGAGTTGGCGCCCGACACCGCGACACCGAGCCTCGTGAGCCAGGCCGCCGACCTGGCGCTC
>JBEPVJ010000194.1:0-5138 GCA_041691095.1 Gemmatimonadales bacterium | reverse complement strand
CGCCTTGCGAACCGCCGCTTCTGCCGAGGCTACGGTGGCCTCGGCTCCGCTGGCATTGGACCGCGCCGCCGAGAGCGCGGCGGTCGCCGCTCCACCTCGTGACGCGGTGCCGGCGGTCGCCTGGGCGCCGCGAAGGTCGGCCTCGGCTTCCGAGACCCGGACCTTGAGATCGCGCTCGTCGAGTATCAGCAGGGTGTCGCCGGCCCGGACTCGCTGGTTGTCTTCCACCAGCACGCGGGAGACGAACGCCTGCACTTTGGGCGCGATCGAGGTGATGTGCCCGTCCACCTGGGCGTTGTCGGTCACCACGTGAGTGCGGGCAAAGCGATAGCGGGTTACGCCGAACGCGCCACCCGCTAGGGCCACCACGCCGAGCACGATCAGGGGAACCGGCACGCGGCGCCGTGACGGTGCCACGTCGGCCTGGGGGTCGCTGCTGGCGGTCTGTTCCTGGGTTACCGAGGTCATGTGCTGCCTTCCTGGTCGTTGGTCACTGATCATTGCCAATGAGTCCCAGCGCCCGCTGGGCTCCCACGCGCGCCACTCCGTAGGCTACCCGCGCCTGAATCAGCGCATCGCGCGCCGCGGTCAGGTTGAGCTGGGCGTTGCTGGTCTCGAGGCTCCCAGCCACTCCGGCGGTGAATCGATCGCCGGCCTGGCGCAGCTCCTGGTTGGCCAGGTCCTCACGTTCCAGGGCAATGGCCACCTGCTCTCGTGCCGACGCCAGGTCGAGGACCGCCGCGCGGGCCTCGCCTTCGACCCGGGCGGCGAGATCCAGCATCCGGATTTGCTGCGCCTCGATCCGGAACCCCTGCTCCTGCGCGCGGGCCCGGCGGCGAAATCCATCCAGGATCGGTACGCTCACGCCGAGCTGGACCTGCCAGGTTCTGGAAAGTCCGTCGACCTTGGTTCCCGAGGTCTGCAGCATGCCGCCGGCTCCGAACGACGGGAGGTATTCAGCGCGAATAGCCCGGCGGGCCTGTTGGAGCACGGTCAGCCGCTGGCGCTCGGCCGCGAGCTCGGGGCGATGCGTCAGGGCCCAGGCCACTGCGGAGTCGGCCTGGTCGGCGATCGGTAACGGCTGCAGCGTGCTGTCGGCTGCGATGGTCACCACCTGGCTCGGTGGAATCGCCAGCGCGCGCGAGAGGTCGAGCCGGGCCCGGTCGCGCGCGTTGCGCGCCAGCGATAGCTGCGAGCGGACCGATCCGAAGTTCACCCGGCTGCGGGTCAGGTCGATCGCCGCGCTAACCCCCGCATCGAGCGAACGCCGCGACTGCTCCAGCAGATCCGACGCGACGGTGCTGTCGGCCTCGCGGGCGCCGACCGTCTGCTCCGCGGAGAACAGGCTGAGCCACGCCACCCCGGCCGCCGCGCCGGATAGGGCACCGGCGGCTTGTACGTCATAGCCCGCGGCTACCACCGAGTCCCGCGCCGCGCGGAGCCGGGCCCATGCGGCCGGATCGAACAGTGACTGGCCGACCCGCAGCTGAGCCCGGAACACGTTGAATGGGTCGGTGACGCCGGTGAATCCCGCCAATCCGAATTCTTCCAGGTTGAGGGTCTGCCGCACGTAGGTGAGCCCGCCGTCGATCGACGGCAGCAGGTCGGCGCGGCGTTGTCCCACCCGCGCTTCGGCGATGTGCTCGGCGGACCGTGCCAGCGCGGCCTGGACGCCGCGGACCCGCCCCAGCTCGACCGCCTGGGTGAGCGTGAGCGGACCGGGAGGCAAGGGAGGGAGGGGGGCAGGACTCTGGGCCTGCGCGGCAGCGGCAGCGACGAGGAACAGACCGCTGAGAACCTGTGGGCGCATGGAGATCACACTTTCCGGGCGAGCACGCCGTGAAACACGAGGTCGAGGATGCCTTGAAGGAGCTCCTCATCGGTCAGGGCGTGTGGATCGTAGGCGCCGAAGCCGCGCTGGTACATCGCGCCATTGACCAGCAGGGACGGCACGGCGCGAAGCACAAAATCATGCGGCACCTGCCTGAACTCACCGGTGGCGATGCCGCGGTCGAGGATCTGGTTGAGAAGCGAACGGCTCCGAAGAATGACTTCCTCGAAATAGAAGCGCGCGAGCTCGGGGAAATTCACCAACTCGGCATGCACCAGCCGGGCAATCCGCACCATTTCGGGTTGGCGGATCGTGTCCCACTTGCGCCGGATATACCACTCGAGCAATTCGCGCGCGGTACCCTGCGATTCCCGAAGGTACTGCTCCGCCTCGCGGAAACAGGGGATGATGCGTTCCAGGACCAGGCGGCGAAACAGCTCTTCCTTGGAGTCGAAATAGAGATAGAGGGTACCCTTGCTCACGCCAGCCTTTTTGGCGACGTCATCCAGCTTGGCGCGAGCGAACCCGACGTCTCCGAAGACCTCGATGGCCGCGCTCAGGATCTCCTCCGCGCGGGCCTCCGGCCGGCGCTTCCATTTTGGCGGGTTAGGTGAATGGGTCTTGGGACTGGCCATCGCGGCTCCTGAGATAATAACTGACCGGTCAGTAACATAAAGGCGTGTTGGTTTCGGTCAACCCCCCAAAACATCTACGTGGCCGGCCTTGTTCCAAACCGTGTCGCCTCATATGTTTACACAACCCTCGCGGGAGGCTCACCGGATGTCGGATGCCTTTCTCAGCTCCGACGACTTCGACGAACAAGCCCACCAACTCTACAATCAAGGACGGTACGACGAAGCTCTGGAGACCCTCAAAGACGGTCTCGCCCTCTACCCTGGCGCGGTCGAGTTGCACATCGGGATGGGCTATGCCTATCTCGCGCGCGAAGAGTTCGCCTGGTCGCGCCGCGCGTTCGATCACGCCCTGTCCCTCGACACCGACCACGAGGATGCGCTCGCCGGTATGGGCGAGGCGCTGCTCGCCGTTGGAGATCAGCGCGGCGCCCTGGCGAGCTTCGAGCGGCTGCTCGCGCTCGGCTTCCGGGACGATCATGAGATGATGCTGCAAGCGGGGCGCGCGCTCTTTCGCAGCGGGATGCTGGCCCAGGCCTATCGCTTCTTCGATCTGGCCCAGACCGCCGAGAGCAATTGCGCCGAGGCTGCGGCCTGCCTCGGTTATGTGTCACACCGGCTGGGCCGCGATGGTGGGGCCTTTTTCTGGCTGCGCCGCACCCTCGCCATCGATCCCACGTATTCCGAAGCGCGGATCTACCTCGCCAACATGCTGTACGACCGGGGCGAGAGCGGGGCCGCCCTCAAGCATCTCGAGAAAACCGACCCTGAAGAGCATTTCGACGAGCTCGGGCTCTGGCGGACGGTGGAGCTCAAGAAAACGCTCTATCGTCTCGCCGATGACGACCTGGAGCTGGCCCCGTGGCTCGGCCGTTTGAGCGTGCTCTCCCCGGAGCCGGATCCCACCGAGGATCTCCTGGCCGAAATCGAGGCCCAGCAGCTCGACGGAACCATCCGCGATCCCAACCAGCTCGAGCTGTTCGGCGCGCTGCTCCAGGATCTGCCCGGCATGCAGCGCAAGCACGGCCGTACCGATCCGCACCAGATCACTACCCTGGCGGGTACCACGCTCAAGGGCACCTGGGACGAGCTCCTGCTCCAGCTCAAGGCGGACGAGCGGGACGGGGTGCAGCTCTCACTCTCCGAATTCATGGCGGGTGAAGCGCGGCGCAGCCAGGAAGAAACCGGCGTGATCATTCCCCTCACCGACGCCGAGGCCTTCATCCGCGGGAGTGCCGAAGCGGGAGTCCTTCGGATCGTCCTGTGAGCCTTCGCTGGACCGAGGGTGTGCGCCGCGTGGTGCTCCCCAACGGTCTCACCCTCCTGGTCCAGCGCGATCCCACCGCGCCTGCGGTGGCCGTGGTGAGCCATGTGCGGGCCGGCTTCTTCGATGAGCCGGATCGTTTGTCCGGTGTGAGCCACGTGCTGGAGCACATGCTGTTCAAGGGTACGCCGACCCGTGGCGTGGGACAGATCGCGCAGGAAACCAAGGCCGCCGGCGGCTACCTCAACGCGGCCACCAGCTACGATCACACCATCTACTATGCGGTGCTTCCGGCGGGTTCCCTCGCCGTGGCGCTCGATCTCCAGTCCGACGCGCTGCGGCGGAGCAACCTCGATGCCGAGGAGCTGCGCCGCGAACTGCGGGTTATTATGGAGGAAGCCCGCCGCAAGCTCGACACGCCGTCCGCGGTGGCCTCCGAGACCCTCTTCGCGCTGCTCTTCGACCAGCACCGGATCCGCCGCTGGCGGATCGGCACCGAGGCGCAGCTCGCGGCGCTCTCCCACGCCGACGTCGCGGGTTACTACCGCTCCCGGTACGTCCCCGAGCGCACCATCGTCGCGATGGCCGGCGACCTCGATCCCGACCTGGCGCTGGAGACCGCGGGAGAGTTCTTCGCCGGGTGGCCTTCCGCGGCTGCGTCGCAGGATCCCTCACCCGAGGAGCCGCTCCACCGGGAGGTGCGCACCCGCACCCTGCGCGGCGACGTGCGCCGGGCCGATCTGTCGCTCGGCTGGCGCGCGGTGCCGGCGCTGCACCCCGACGCCGCCGCCCTCGACGTGGCCGCCGCAGTGCTCGGCGCGGGGCGAGCCAGCTGGCTCTACCGCTCGCTCAGGGCGCCCGGTCTCGTGATGTCGGTGGGGGCGTGGCACTACTCGCCGACCGAAGTGGGGGTCTTCACCGTCGCCGCCGATCTCGACCCTACCAAAATGAACGAGACGCTCGAGGGGATCTCGGCGTGCGTTGCTCGGCTGCGCGATCCGGGGCCCTCACTGGAGGATCTGTCACGGGTGAGGAGACTGCTCCGGGCCCGCTGGGCCCGCCGCCTGGAAACGGTAGAGGGTCGCGCCGGCGCGCTCGCCGCGGCCGAGGCACTGGGCGGTGTGCACCTGCTCGACGAGGAGTACGAGCGACTCCTCGCGATCACGCCGGACGAGGTGCGCCGCGTCGCGAACGAATGGCTGCGGCCCGACGCCGTGGCCGCGGTCGCCTTCCTTCCCGAGTCGACAGCGCAGGGCCTGACACCGGAGCTGCTCCGCGCCGCGTTCGACAAACCCCGTCCGGCGTCGGCGGGCGCCGCGGAGCCGGCGCCGCGCCCCCGCCCCGCGGTGGCTTTTAAACAAATCCGCGCCCCCGAGACGGGCGCCGATGTCGTTTGGCGGGGTGTGGGTGT
>JBEPVJ010000193.1:0-5173 GCA_041691095.1 Gemmatimonadales bacterium | reverse complement strand
TTTCGGCGCGCCGCCGGCCGCCGGAACCAGGAACGCGTTGGTGAATCCCTTGATCCCCCCACTGAAGAAGGCGATCCACTTTCCGTCCGGTGACCACCCGAATCCGCGCTGCGAGGTGAACGGCTCGCGCTCCAGCTCGCCGGTCGCGAGAAGGCGTTCGGTACGGCCGGCCAGATCCAGGACCCGAAGCTCCCGTCCGTCGCGCACGAACGCGACCTGATTGCCGTCGGGAGAGAACTTGGGCGTCACGTCGTTGAGCGGCTGGTTGGTGAGACGGGTTTCGGCACCGGTGGTGAAGTCGTAGGTGTAGACGTTGAGCGCGCCACTCCGGCCGGAGACGTAGACCAGCGTCCTGCTGTCTGGAGACCAGGCCACCTGCTCGTCCACCGCGGGGCTGCGGGTCACCCGGAGCGCCGAGCCACCCTCCTTCGCAGAGACCGCGAAGATCTCGCCGCGTACTTCGAAGGCGATCTTCTTGCCGTCGGGAGAGAGCGCCATGTCCTGGAGCTGGCTGGTGTACGTCATCCGCTCGACCGCCGGCTGGCTTCCGGCGCCGCGCAGGGTGATCGGCACCCGCGCCGCGCGGCCTGTGGAGGTTTCTAGGGTCCAGATCTCGAAGTCCCGCTCGAACGCGATGCGGCCGCCGTTCCGGGTTATGCTGGGCCAGAGTACCCGCCCGTCCTGGAACTGGGTGACCTGCCGGGCGGCGCCGTTGAGCGGTCGCGTCCAGATGTTCTGCGCCTTGCCACGGTCCGAGACGTACCAGAGCGATGCCCCGGTCGCGCCCCACATCGGCCAGCCTTCGCGAGCGGTGCCATCGGTCACCGGCTCGAAAGTCGGCGGCGCGCCGGGGCGTACCAGCACGATCTGGCTCATGTCGAGATGGCTGCTTCCCTTGCGCCACCACTGGCCCGAGCTGGTGCCGCGCGCAGTGATCGCAACGGTCTTCCCGTCGGGAGACGGCGCCGCCCAGAATTCGCTTGCATAGCGATCCGCACTCACCGGCACCGGCGTTCCACCGGCCGCTCGCACCTTGTAGACATCGTTCATCCCCGCGATGTCGTGGCTCGAGCTCGAGTAAAAGACCCACTGCCCGTCGGCCGACCAGCCGTCCAGCTGCTCAGAGCCGTCTTCGAACGTGAGCCGACGCAACGCGCCGCTCGCCAGCGTCAGCACCCAGATGTCGGGACTTCCTGCCCGCGTCGACGTAAACGCCAGTTCGGCCCCGTCCGGTGAATACAGCGGCCGGGATTCGATTGCCGGATGGGACACCAGGAGCCTTGCCTCGCCCCCCGCAGTCGGCACGGTCCAGATGTCCCCCCCGTTCACAAAGGCGATCTCGGCCCCGTCCGGGGAAATGCCGGGGGTGGCGAAGGAAGGGAGGGCCGGGACGGGGGACTGGAGCGTGAGACCGGCGAGGAGACACAAACAATGGGCGATGGTCATGACATCCTATACGGGGCGGTTGAGGCTGGAAGATTCCCGCAGAAACACCCGCTGTCCAGCCTGCAGAAGCTGGCGCGTGCGGACTGCGGGGGGAGAGGACGTCGCTAGGGTATCTTCGATCACGGTAAATGGAGGTGGCATGATGGTGCACTGCATAGCCGGTTTCGGTACGTTTTTGTTGACCATGATGGCGACTGGGTGCGGCTCGCCCACCGAACCTTCCGATCCCGGCCCGGGAGACCCCACCGGCGTGTCGCTCAAGCTTCGGGAAGTAGCCCACGGACTGGCCGCTCCCCTCTTTCTTACCAGTCCGCCGGGCGACCAGGCCCGGACCTTCGTAGTCGAACAGGGTGGCCGCATCCGCATCATCAAGAACGACATCCTCGCTTCGACGCCGTTCCTCGACATCTCGGCCCGAATCTCCAGTGGAGGGGAGCGGGGGCTTCTCGGACTCGCCTTTCATCCCCGGTACGCCAGCAACGGCCGGTTCGTTGTCTACTATACCAACCCGAACGGAGACATCCGGATCGCCTCCTACCAGGTCACCGCGAATCCCGATGTCGCCGACCCAGCCAGCGAGCAGATTCTGCTGGCTGTCCCGCATCCAAACTATTCGAATCACAACGGGGGGATGGTGGTATTCGGCCCCGATGGCCGGCTGTACGCCGGACTGGGCGACGGAGGCTCGGGCGGAGATCCCAACGGCAACGGACAGAATCGGAACGTGTTGCTCGGCAAGCTGGTGCGGCTCGACGTGAGCGCAGGCGGCCAGGCCTCGATTCCCGCCGACAATCCATTCGTCGGGCAATCGGGAATGCGGGGAGAAATCTGGAGTTACGGACTCCGGAATCCGTGGCGGTTCAGCTTCGATCGCGGGAGCGGCAACCTGTACATCGGCGATGTGGGGCAGGACTCCCGCGAAGAAATCGACGTGACCGCCAGCGGACGGGGTCTCAACTTCGGATGGAATATCACCGAAGGCACCGCCTGCTACCGTCCCTCCTCGAGCTGCGATCGGACCGGGCTGACGGCGCCGGTGCTCGACTACGGGCACAACGACGGATGCTCCGTCACCGGGGGATATGTATACCGTGGCGCCGCCCTCCCGGCGATCCAAGGCTCCTATTTCTACGCCGACTACTGCTCGGGCTGGGTGCGAAGTGTCCTGTGGTCGGGCGGCCAGGTCACCAAGCCGCTCGACTGGGCCGCGCTACGACCGGGCGGGCAGATCACCAGCTTCGGGGAGGACGCCAGGGGAGAGCTGTATATCGTCGCGGCATCGGGCAGTGTGTATCGGATCGAGGCAGCGCCCTGAGCGAATCAGGAGCGCTCGCATCGGAAGATGCAGCCCGGCTCCGGGCCGTCATTCCGGAGGGAGTGAGGTTCGGCACATCCTCGTGGACCTACCCGGGATGGAAGGGATTGATCTACCAGCGGGACTATCCGGCCACGGGAGCCGGCGCCGAAATGCTCGGGGAGTACGCCCGCTATCCCCTGTTCGGAACGGTCGGAATCGACTCGAGCTTCTATACACCCCTCACCGAAAAGTCTCTCGCGGGTTATGCGCGGGTCCTGCCCGATGGCTTCCCCTGCCTGAGCAAGGTGTGGGACCGGGTGACGGTGCACACTTTCGCCAAGGCCCGCGACAAAGTCCGGGCCGGCCAACCGAACCCCGATTTTCTGAACGCTGACCTCTTCCTGAACGAGGTATGGAAGCCGCTCACGGAGCATTTCGCCCGACACGCCGGCCCGCTCATCTTCGAGTTCCAGGCTATCGCCCGGGAAGAGCGGCTGGCGGGACCCGCGTTTGCCGAGCGGCTGGATCGTTTCTTCTCGAAACTGCCGAAGGAGGGGCGCTACGCGGTCGAGGTGCGCAACGCCGAATTTCTGACGCCGGAATATTTCGCCGTGCTGCGCGAGCACGACGTGGCGCACGTGCTGAGCTCCTGGACGAGAATGCCTTCCATCGGAATGCAGCTCGACCTGCCTGGGGTGCTCACCGCCGGCTTCCTGGTGGCCCGGGCCCTGCTCCGCCCCGGACGGGCCTATGCCGATGCGGTGGACGCGTTCCAGCCTTACGACCGGATCCTCGACCCTAACCCTGAGCTCCGCGGAGACCTGGTGCGGGTGGTGGAGACGGCCGAGAAGCTCAGAATTCCGGCGTATGTTCTGGTGAACAATCGTGCGGAGGGAAGTGCGCCGCGAACCATCGCGGCGGTGTTGGCACTACTCAGGGATCGATAGCCGGTACCCGGTTACCGTGTCGTTACCGCCCGGCGTTTCCCCGCCCGGCGGAACCGCCGCTTGGCCGGCCGGCGCCCTCGTCCCGCCGCCACGTGGGCCGACTGCGCCAGACGGGTGAGGTGAGCCAGCTCGCTGGTATAAGGCACCTCGACCCAGCCGTGGGTGAGTGCGAGTGGCTCCGAGAGGAACGGCTTCGCGCCACCGGAAGTGAGCACATCGGTCCGGAGCGGCTCGGGCAGCCTCACCATGAGCGCGTCTCCCCCCAGCACGGCAAACATCCGTCCTTCGTGGAAGAAGGCTTCGGTTCCGAACAGCTTCTTGATCTGCACTGGTGCCAGTTCGGCCAGCGCATCACGCACGAGGATTGGGCGGGCGGGGTTGGACATGAAGGAGAGGGTACCGCTCAAACCGGGGTTCCGCCAGCGAATCGGCCTAGACCAGGGCGGCGTCCAGCTGCTCGGCGGCCCCGGCCAGGGTGCAAATCCTGACGATCGTCTCGCCGATCTTGTTGTTGGGAGTGGACGCGCCAGCGGTAATCCCGATCGATCGAACACCGTCCAGCCAGCCGGTCTCGACCACTTCCTGCTTCTTGCCGATTGGGCGATGACGCAACGCACCCGACGCCGGATCGATGCAGTCCGAGTCTTCGATGTGATAGGTGCGCACATTCCGACTGGCGCAGAGAGCGGCCAGGTGGGTGGTGTTGCTCGAGTTGTAGCCACCCACCACGAGCATGAGCTCGGGCGGGTCTGCCAGCAGCTCGATCACGGCATCCTGGCGCTCCTGGGTCGCGGAGCAGATGGTGTCGAAGGTGCGGACGTGAAGCGGGGCGTCGGTCTCCCCGTATTTCCGCACCATGGTGCGCCGCACTTCTTCGGCGATCGCGAGCGATTCGGTCGAGAGCATCGTGGTCTGGTTGGCCAGCCCCACGCGGTCCAGGTCGCGAATAAAGTCGAAGCCCGGTGACATCGCGGCGGCGAAGCGGGCGGCCATGGCGGCGGCGGCCCCACCCTGCTCGATGAAGTCACATACCGCCCGCGCTTCCTCCATGTTCAGCACCACCAGATAGCGGCCACCGGCGTATTTCATCACCTGGCTGGCCGTGGCCTTGGTTTCCTCGTGCCACTGTTTGCCGTGGATCAGCGAGGTAAACCCGTCCCGAGCGTAGCTTTCGACCCGCTTCCAGACGTTCAGCACCGAGCCGCAGGTGGTATCCACCAGCACGCAACCAATCGCCTTGAGCCGCTCAAAGTCGTGAATGGTCACGCCAAAGGCGGGCATGATCACCACGTCATCGGAGGTGAGATGGCCGAAGTCGAACTCTCCGCTCACTGCCCGGGGCAGGAAGCTGATGCCCATCGCCTCGAGCTTTGCGTTGACGTGCGGATTGTGGATGATCTCACCCACCAGGTGGAGGCGTCGGTCAGGAAATTTCGCCCGGGTTTCATAGGCGTAGTCCACAGCGCGGTCCACGCCGTAACAG
>JBEPVJ010000192.1:0-5177 GCA_041691095.1 Gemmatimonadales bacterium | reverse complement strand
CCACCGTCGGCACGATTTCCGGTAAGAGCGGCGCCAACTTCCAGGCGGGTTATTCGGAGGGCGTCCAGCCGGTCAAGTGGCCAGCGGCATCAGATCTGGCCAGGCTCCAGACCTATGCTCAGGACGCCGACGTGGTGAACGGCGACTACGACATCGACGCCACTTTGACGGCGGTCGCTTCGTTTACGCCTACGGTGCGTATCGAGTTCCTGACCATCGACCTCAACGGCAACGGGATCATCGATCCGAATGAGGGATTCTTTAGGGTATTTAAGTCAGATTCCGGCATCGCAGTGCAGAAGGGCGTTCCAGCGGCGTACGTATCGGCCAAGCGGTGGCCGGTGGACGCGACTGGAGCAATTCAGAACGCCAACACGTCCAACGATCCGAACATGGTGTCGAGGAATTGTGGAGCCGTCACGACGGTCGCCGGTATTGGCCCCCGATTCTTCACGGCCGCCGACATATACACGAAGACCGTGGGTTCTGCTGCCGTGAAACAAACCGCGGTCCGCACGGCGCTTTCGCCCCTCAACGGAACCCACCGCTGCTATCTGGGCGGCGACCCGCGTCTGTTTACCGCCCAAACCGGCGACACGCTGACTCCGGATTCCCTACTGACTTACGCGCCATTCAATGCGGTGACCGCACCCAATGGCGCCGGGATGTTCGGCAAGTGGCTCAAGCGTTCCGGCGCCTACCCGGTGCCGCCGCAGCTGGCTCTCATTCGCCCGGGCGATCAGCAGTACCTGATCCCGCTGCAGAGCAACGTCAACTTCAAGGGCGTGATTTACGTGCGGGGCCCGGTGGCCGTCAGCGGCAGGCTGCGCGGCCGCGTGACCGTAGCTGCGTCCGGCTCGATCTCGCTGGCGGACGACCTGCTCTATACCACCTCTCCGGGCACCGACTGCACCGAGAATGGCGATGTATTGGGCATCACCACACCCGAAGCAGTGCCGATCGCCGACAATAACGTCCAGAACCCCTTTCGTGTCAGCGCGGTTGGAGCATGGGGCGGCGGTGCTGTGGGCTTGTTTGACGATACGCCGGACGTCGAGCAGTACCAGATGTTCATCTTCACCCTGAAGCAATACTATGGCGAGGATGTCTACAGCAATCCGATCACCTACGATGCGGGCACCTCGATCGCGGGCGAACGGTGCGCGGGCAACCCCACCGCCAAGAGCGGTTGCGTCCAGATCAGCGGTGGCATCATCCAGGATGACGTCGGCGCGCCGACCTTCTCGAACTCGTCGGGGTGGGCGGAACAGCACACCTATGACAAATGCGGTATCTCCTCGCCGCCGCCGTACTTCCCGACCACGGGTCGCTATCTGCAGAACCGGGTCTACGAGATTGATCCGGTGTGGCCGAACCAGATCGGCATCGCCCAGTATTTCCGGACGCTGCAGTCGCAGTAGAGAAAGGCGCGAAGGCGCCAGGAACCAAGCGCCCCCCGGAAGAGATTCCGGGGGGCGCTTTCTTGTGCCGCCTTGCGCCCTCGCGCAACGGCGCCAGCGCGCCTACCCCCTGCAATCGATGATCTGATCCCTTCGGGTCCCCACGCTGACATAGCGCACCTCGACGCCCGCCAGCGCCTCCAGGCGGTCCAGGTAGCTCCGCGCCGCCCTTGGCAAATCGGTGAGTCTGCGGGCCTCTCCCGTCGGCGTACGCCACCCCGGGAGGGTCTCGTAGACCGGCCTGACCCGGTCCAGCACGCTGACCTCCGCCGGCATCTCGTCGAGGCTCCTGCCGTCGACCTCATAGGCGGTGCCTACCGGGACCTCGTCGAAGCCGTCGAGCACATCGAGCTTGGTCACCGCCAGCGCGGTGAGGCCGTTGACTCGGGCGGCGTAGCGGACCACCGTCGCGTCGAACCAGCCGCAGCGCCGCGGGCGGCCGGTCACCGATCCGAATTCTCCCCCCACCTGGCGGAGTCGTTCCTCGTGCTCCGGGGCGGCGAGCGTGGGCAGCGGACCATTGCCTACCCGCGTGGTGTACGCCTTCACCACGCCGAGCACGCCGTCGATCATGGTGGGACCGATACCGGCCCCGACGCTGGCGCCGCCGGCCGTGGTGTTGGACGAAGTGACGAATGGATAGGTGCCGTGATCCACGTCGAGCAGCGCGCCCTGGGCGCCCTCCAGCAGCACACGCCGGCCGCTCCGCAGCGCCTGGTAGATATACGCCCCGGTATCGGTCGTCAGCGGAAGCATCCGTGGTGCCATGTCCTCCAGCAGAGCGGCGTGCTCCTCCACCGAGGCCCGCTCTTTCATTCCGGCGAGCGCGAGCAGGTCGTTGACCCGCGACATCCGGTCGGTCAGCAGCCGCTGGGCCTCCGGAAGATCCCGCAAATCGGCGACCCGGAAGCCCCGCCGGCCGTACTTGTCTTCGTAGGTCGGGCCGATGCCACGGCCCGTGGTGCCGATGTGCTGGGACAGCTCCCCGGCCTGGTCGAGCAGCTTGTGATACGGCATGACCAGATGGGCCCGATCGGAGATGAGCAGGCGGCCGCCGGTGGATATTCCCCGCCCCGCCAGCCCCTCGAGCTCTTCGAACAGCGCCGTCGGATCGACGACCACGCCGTTACCCAGGATGCAGACCGCGTGGGAATTGAGAATGCCGGAAGGAATCAGCCGGAGGATGAAACGCGAATCGCCCACCACGACCGTGTGCCCGGCGTTGGCCCCCCCCTGATACCGCACGACCACGTCGGCGGACTCGGCCAGCACGTCGACCAGCTTGCCCTTGCCCTCATCCCCCCACTGCGCCCCGACGACGACGAGACAGGACAGCTCGGAGCCGAACACTATTCGGACGACCCCTTCCGGCCCTTTTTGCGTTCCACGCCGCCGCTGACCGCCTTGGCTGTTTCGGAAGAAATGGCACCGGCCGACACCAGCTCCTCGAGATGCTGCTGGAAGGTCTGCATGCCGCTCTTGCCCTGGCCGTCGGCCATGAGGGCGCGCAGCTCGACCACGCGGGCGGGATCCTTGAGGCACTCCCGGATGGCGGGATTGGCGATGAGAATTTCCATCGCCGCGACGCGGCCGGCGCCGTCCGCGCGGGGCAGGAGCTGCTGGGAGACGATGGCAAGGAGCGCCTCCGAGAAGCGCACCCGGCCGATCTCGCGCTCTTCGTGGGGCAGCATGCCCAGCACCTGCCCGATAGTGGTCATGACGTCGGGGGTCGGAATAGCGGAGAGCACCAGGTGTCCGGTCTCGGCCGCTTTCATCGCGGTGTCGATGGTATCCTGGTCGCGCACGTCGCCCACCACGATCACGTCGGGATCCTGACGGAGCGCCGCGCGCAGCCCGACACCCACCGATTCGGTGTCGACGCCCACTTCCCGCTGGGTCATGGAGCAGGAGAGATCCCGATGCAGATACTCGATGGGATTCTCGATGGTGACGATGTGCCGCTGCTGAGACTGGTTCATATGATGCAGCATCGCGGCGATGGTCGAGGTCTTGCCACTGCCGGTAACGCCGGTCACCAAAATGAGTCCGGAGCGATGCTCGGTGAGACGGCCCAGGACCGAGGGCAGCCCCAGCTGTTCCAGCGTGGGAATCGCGAAGGGGATAACCCGCATCACGATCATGAACGAGGAGCGTTGCCGGAGAATGTTGACCCGGAACCGGCCGACCCCCGGCATGCCCCAGGAGCAGTCATAGTCCTTGAGGGTGTCGAGCCGCCCGCGGTCCTCGTCGGTGGTCATCAGCTTGAGCGCGATGGCCCGGGTCTGCTCCGGGGTCAGCCGCTGCTTGGTGAGCGGGACGAGCTTTCCGTCGATCCGCGCGCGGAAAAGGTCCCCTGCTTTGATGTGCAGGTCGGAGGCGCCGCGTTCCACAGCGGCCTTGATAATGCGTTCGATCGGGGCACTTGCCATCAGGATACTCCGAAGAATCCCATGCGCTGTCTGGTTTCCTTGATCGTGGCCCGGGCGATAACCCGGGCCCGCTCGGCGCCCTGCGCCAGCACCCGGTCCACCGCGGCTGGGTCCTGCTTGAGCTGCACGGCCCGCTCCCGGATCGGAGCCAGCGTGGCGATCATCGCGTCGGCCAGCCGTCGCTTGCAGTCGAGACAGCCCCACCCGGCCGTCCGGCACTTCATATCGACTTCTGCGATCGTATCGGCCGAAGAAAAGTACTTATGCAGCGAGAAGATGTTGCAGACCTCGGGGTTTCCCGGATCTTTCCTGGTCACCCGCGCGGGGTCGGTTGGCGCCGGACGTAGCTTCTGCCAGATCTCGTCCGGAGTGTCCAGCATCCCGATGGTATTGCCCAGACTCTTCGACATCTTGGCCTGGCCGTCCAGGCCCCGGATACGCTTGGCCTCGGTGATCATGCCCTCGGGCTCGGGAAAATACCGTTCTTCCGGAGCGTAGGCATTGTTCCAGCGCCGGGCAATTTCCCGGGTCAGCTCGAGATGCTGCAGCTGGTCTTCTCCAACCGGTACCCGGTTGGCGCGGTAGAGCAGGATGTCGGCCGCCTGGAGGATCGGATAGCAGAGTATGCCGGCCGGAATGCTCTCCATCCTGGCGGTCTTATCTTTGAATTGCGTCATTCGCTCGAGCTCACCGAGCGGGGCCATGGTGGTGAACAGCCAATTGAGCTCGCTGTGCTCCGGCACCATCGACTGCACGAACAGCAGCGAGCGCTCGGGGTCGATCCCGGCGGCCATGAGGCCAATGGCCACATCCCGGGTACGGGCGGCGAGCTGGGATACATCGTATGGTAAGGTGACGGCGTGGAGATCCACCACGCAGTAGATACAATCGTATTGGTCCTGCAGTGCGACCCAATTGCGGACCGCGCCGAGCCAGTTGCCGATGTGAAGGTCGCCGGTCGGCTGAACCCCAGAGAATATCCGGTCCATTAACGCAAGGTAGCCCTCTCCAATTCGGCGTGCAAGATGAACTCTTCCTTGGACTTAGTGCACTTGGCTGCGCACGCGGCGGAGGTGGCGGGCCGCCACATCCGATCAGCCAGCCGGTCGGTGAGCCGGTCCAGCAGCCCCCCCGCCTGGATCTCGAAAGGCCACAACGACTGGGTCACCGACGTAGACCGCACCGCCGAGTCGTTGATCCGCGCCATCCTGACGGAGGGCGCCCCCGGCTCGCGGGTCATGGGAGAGGAGCTCTCGCCCGAGGTCGTGCACGAGGGCATGGTCTGGAT
>JBEPVJ010000191.1:0-5185 GCA_041691095.1 Gemmatimonadales bacterium | reverse complement strand
CCCTTGGGGTTCTCGACACCCATATATGCCTCGCCCGGGGGCGCGGGAACGCCTTCCATCACCTGCTTGAAGTGGAAGATCATCGCTTCCATGTCGCTCATCGCCCTCGACTTGGGCGGGAGAATCACTTTCGGGTCGGAAACGTTGACCGGGGCGCCCTTGAGGCCGGCCAGCCGGTCCAGTGCCTGGTTGAGAATCCGGGTGGACTGGTACATCTCCTCGAGCCGCACCCGGTAGCGATCGTAGATGTCTCCATGCTCGCCGATGGCAACGTCGAAATCGTAGGTATCGTAGCCGAGGTAGGGCCGGTCCTTCCGCACATCGTAGTCGACCCCGCTGGCCCGGAGCATCGGCCCCGACAGCGAATAGTTGATCGCCTCGTCGTACCCGATGACCCCGACGCCCTGAGTGCGGCCGCACCAGATGGCGTTCCGGGTAAAGACGGTATCCACCTCGTCCAGCGTTGTCGGAAAGGTGCGGCAGAATTCCCGGAGACCGGTCTCGAAGCCGTCGGGCACATCCGCCATCATGCCGCCCACGCGGGTGACCGAAGTGGTGAGCCGGGCGCCGGTCCAGGCCTCCTGCAGGTTGTAGATCCGCTCCCGCTCGTAGAAGGTCCAGAGAAACGGGGTGTACGCCCCCAGATCGATTCCCGTGGTGCCAAGCCAGACCAGGTGGGAGATGATCCGGCTCATTTCACAGGCGATAACCCGCAGTACCGCGCACCGCTCGGTAATCGTAATGCCCATCAGCTTTTCGGCGCCGAGGGCAAAGCCGACGTTGTTGGCCATCGGCGACAGGTAGTCGGTCCGGTCGGTCAGCGGCACGATCTGATTGTAGTGCCGGTATTCCCCCAGCTTCTCGAAGCCGGAATGCAGGTACCCGATATGGGGAATGCAGCGGATGACGGTTTCCCCTTCGAGCTCCAGGACCAGCCGCAGCACGCCGTGCGTGGCGGGGTGCTGTGGTCCGATATTGACCAGCATCGGCTCGGCGCCGAATTCATCGTTGGGGTCCCCCCGGCCGGCCACGCCAAGCGGAACCCGGGAGGGCCGGCCCTGTGCGTCGAGCGACGGGGTGGAGAGCGCCATTTCGAGTGTGCGGGTGCTCATACGACGTGCCCCCGATCGCCCTGCGAGAGCCGCCGCCGCACATCCTCGGGCAGCTCGTCGTAGGCTTCCGCGATACTGAGCTCCTCGATCGAATAGTGCGCTTCGGGATTGGCGGCCAGCGCCTGGCGGGTCTGTTCGGCGCGGGTAAAGTGCCCCCGCAGCGGAAAGTCCTTGCGGAGGGGAAAGCCCTCAGCGTAGGTCTCCCACATCAGGATGCGGCGGAGATCCGGATGGCCCGCAAAGGTCACGCCGAACATGTCAAACACTTCCCGCTCCAGCCAGTCGGCGCCCTTCCAGAGGTCGAAGACCGAATCCACCTCGAGAGCCTTGGCCTTGTCGAGAGGAATCTTGATCCTGAGGTCCGCCTTGCGGGACAGCGAGCGCAGCTGATACGACACTTCCAGCGCCCGCTCCGGGTCTCGATAGTCTACCGCGGTGATGTCGGTCAGGTAGTTGAGAGACTGGCCCGGCGTGTCGCGAAGCCAGGCCAGGATTTCGTGCGCGCGGGCGCGATCCACCCAGATGACCGTGTCTCCACAGGAGACCAGGCTGCGGATGATCGACGCGCCAAACGCCGCTTTGAGGGCCGCAAGCGAGGAGGACGGTGCCACGACAGACGGAGCTGCTGCGCTCACGCCGACCTCGTCTGGTGCACCGAGTTGCCGAATGGCTCAGAAATTTCGTCGATCGTGCGGGGAGGCAGGAAGAAGCCTCGTTCGTCCAGCATGTGCTCCACCCGAAGGGTTGGATCGGCCAGGCTCTCACCCATGATTTTTTTCTGGAGCATGGTAATTCCGTAAATCAGCCCTTCCGGGCGTGGCGGGCAGCCGGGCACATATACGTCGACCGGGATGATCGTGTCGATGCCCTGCACCATCGTGTAGGTATCGAAAATGCCCCCGGTCGAGGCACACGCGCCCATGCTGATGGACCACTTGGGCTGGGGCATCTGGTCCCAGATACGCCGAATGATGGGGGCCAGCTTGAACGGAAGCCGTCCGGCACAGATGAGCAGATCAGCCTGCCGAGGCGAGAAGCTCATTCGCTCCATGCCGAAGCGCGCCAGATCGAACCGCCCGGCGGCGCTCGCCATGAACTCGATGGCGCAACACGCCGTACCGAATGGCATGGGCCACAGGGAATTGGAGCGGCCCCAATTGGCAAGCCAGGAGAGCTTGGTGGTTAAAAAATTCGGAGAGACTCCGGCGAGTTCCGCCTCGGTGGGCTCCGACTCTGGGGGTGGTGTGGTCAATCCCATTGTAGTGCCCCGCGCTTCCAGATGTACACGTACCCGACGCCCAGCACGGCGATGAAAACGAACATTTCCACGATCAGGAGCCCGCTGATATCGGTGAGCTGCTTAAATGCGACCGCCCAGGGAATCATGAACACGGTCTCGATGTCGAAGATGATGAACAACATCGCGACGAGATAGAACTTGATGGAAAACCGCTCCCGGGCGTCGCCCAGCACCGGAATGCCCGACTCGTAGGGCGCCGACTTGACCGGCGTCCGGCGATAGCTGGACAGGACGTGGGAGAGCGCCAAAATGAGGATGGCGTTCGCGACCACGAATGCGATCAGAACGAGGAGCGGAACGTAGGGTTGGAGCATTCCGAATGGTGTGAGGAGACGACTCCGGAAACCCAGGCCCAATTGTAACTCGCAGGGGTGTCCAGTTCAACCGGCTGGGTAGGCCAACTTTCAGTGCCGGTTATATTTAGGAAGCAGGACTGCCTCTTTCCTCAACCCCCCTCTCCATGTCCATCAAATCCGACCGCTGGATCCGCCGCATGGCTCGCGAGCACCAGATGATCGACCCCTTCACCGACAGTCAGGTGCGGGAGGCGGACAGCCGGGGAAAGAAGGTCATTTCCTACGGGGTGAGCTCGTACGGCTACGACATGCGAGTTGCGCCCGAGTTCAAGATCTTCACCAACGTGCTCTCGGCCATCGTGGATCCCAAGGAGTTCGACCCGAAGAGCTTCGTGGAATACGAGGGAGAGGTGTGCATCGTCCCGCCCAACAGCTTCGCACTGGCGCGCTCGGTGGAATATTTCCGGATCCCCCGCAATGTGCTCACGATCTGCGTGGGCAAATCCACCTACGCCCGGTGCGGGATCATCACCAATGTCACCCCCTTCGAGCCGGAGTGGGAAGGACACGTCACTCTCGAAATCAGCAACACGACTCCCCTGCCCGCGAAGATCTACGCCAACGAAGGCATCTGTCAGGTACTGTTTTTCGAAGCGGACGCTGACGATGTCTGTGAGACCAGCTACGCCGACAAGAAGGGAAAGTACCAGGCGCAGCGGGGGGTAACTCTGCCGCGCCTGTAGGGATGATTGCCCGGTTCTACCGTCCCGTCGCGGTCAGCGTAAACCGCGGGGCAGTAATGTCCCAGCGAGTTGCCCGGACGACCACGAAGACGGTGTGAGGGGCGCTGCTCGGGAGGGTGGCCTGTTTGGAGGGGTTTCCCGGAGTGCTTGAGGCGATCTGGTTGAGCCCACAGCCCGCCATGACCACGAAATCGAACTCAGGCCCAGCCTGTACCGCTGTGAGCGTCAGCGTCAGGCTCGCCGTCGCACCAAATGTGAAGGTGAACCAGTCTTGCACCCCCATATCATCAAGAACCCCCGTGGTGCTGCCGCTGGTTCCGGCCTGGAGCACGCCCATGTTGCTGGCGGAGCTACAGGCCTTGCCATATGAGTCGGGCTGGGGCGTTACGGTAAAGCCTCCGGGGAGTGTTACGACCTCGGCTCCCGTCGTGACGGTCACCGTTCGGGGCCCCGTGGCCGCCAATGGAGCGATGTCGATCGTAGCGGTCGCGGTATTGGTCGAAGAGACCTGGACCGGAATTGTTACCGTCACTCCCGGTCCGAAATTGACGGTGGTGACTCCCGCCGCGAAGTTCGTGAGCCTCCCGTTCAATACAATGGGCACGCCGCGTTGGGCCTGGCGTCCTTTGTTCGGGGTGAGGCCGGCCAACAGGACGGCCGTCACCGGGGCGGATAATATCGCCGGACGCCGGGAGATCGGTGAGGGGGGTTTAAGTGGGGATACCTGGGCCTGCACGGCGCCGGCCCCGGCAACCAGAAAAAAACTTGACACAGCGAGCGCAGATACGGTGCGGTACATGTGCGACGGCTCCTTTCTCGAAGTTCAGTTGACTGTCTCAGTGCCCATCACCAGACAAAGCTTCCGGTAAGATCCGCCGGCGGCGGCGTAAGGTGCCAGGCATTCGCATGCGTTGACGCATCGAAAGCTCCCCACTGCTGAAGGGAGGTGCTGAACCCCTTCAACGTGCAAGAATAGGTGGCAGTCTGTCCAACGGCGTTGATGAGACTAGGGATCGGAACGACGACGGTGGCCGTCGCTACAGCCTTACCACCTGAAACGACAATGTCCTGATGCCCTGAATAGCCCGGCACTCCTTGCAGTCCTCCCAGGGTCCCCGCATGGATGGGGATCGCACTGCTGAAAATATTGCAGTTGACCTCGACCTTACCAATATCCGGTGACAACTGCGTCAGGTTCACGGGCATCGTGAAGGTGACATCGGCCCCCGTCGTCCGGACCATCGTGGGCTCGGGAATGAACAACACGAAGGTGGACAAGCCAGCCACAAGCATTCGGGAAATCATGTGCCGTCTCCTCGAGGGTTTGTCAGTTGCCGACGCCCGTCCATCCGGGCAGGCTGAGTGTGCGGGGAGCCACGTTGCTGAAGACGCCGGTCCCACTGTAGCCGGGAAGCGTGATGGTGCGTGCAGCCACGACCGAGAAGATGCCGCTCGCGCTGAACCCGGCCAGCGAGATAGTCCGGGGCGCGACTTTGGAAAAGACCCCGCTCGCGATGAATCCGCCGAGCGTGATGGTCCTCGGAACTGGCGTGGCGGTACTCAACGCCCTCGCCCCTCCTGGGGTCGTACCCGCGATTGGCTGCATCGGCGCCACCGTCGCGGGATTTAAATCCATAATGAAGTTGATTTGTCCTGGCATCAGCGAGCGCGAGGTGGCCGACACGTTGGAATTTGAATATCGCAAACACGGCGCGGAGACTCTGGCGTATAACT
>JBEPVJ010000190.1:0-5163 GCA_041691095.1 Gemmatimonadales bacterium | reverse complement strand
CGTCTGGACTCTTAAAAATGTGCCAACTCGGCTTATCGAGTCGTTTTGACATGTTCAGGAGAGGGACGTGCACTGGACCCCACTCCCGCAGGAACGACGTAAGTGCATCAATTGATGAGCGATAGCCAGTTTTTTGGCGATAATATCGGGTTGGCACCGACCATGCCCCTCGACGGGCATCCTCGGGATGCCCAATGCGCCGCACCGGCCAACGGACATCACGATGCATGAAAGGCCACTCCCAAATGAGTGAAAGACTGACCCTCCCGGTCCTCCCGCTGCGCGACGTGGTGCTCCTTCCGGGCGTCACGACCTCGATCGGCGCCGGACGGCCGGGCACGGTACGCGCTATTGAAGCAGCACTGGCCACCCCCGACCATCTCGTCTTCGCGATCTGCCAGCGCGAAAACACCGAACAAGTCACATCCGAAGGCCTCTACACCATCGGCACTATCGCCAAGGTTGGGCAGCTTCAGCGTGGCTTGGCGGGCATGCAGCTCCTGTTGCATGGCGAGCGGCGTGGAATCGTGATGCACGTCTCCGAAAAGAACGGATATATGGAGGCCATTGTCCGTGATGCCGAGGAAATGGCGCCGCTTGCTCCGGAAGATCCGGCCTTCGTCGGGCTCTACCGTGAGGTCCGTCAGCGGGCCTCCGAGCTTGGACAGAAGTCAGGCCTTCCAGAAGAGGTTGTCCAGCAGGTCCTCAACGGCGTCAACGATCCGGGTCGCTTTGCCGATCTGGTGGCCGGATACATCGATATTCCGGCGGTGCAGCGCCAAGGGCTCCTCGAGGCGCTCTCCGTCGAAGAGCGGCTGCGCCGTGTATTGGTACTGGTGCAGCGCCAGATTTCGGTGCTCGATGCCCAGGAAGACATTAAGTCCCAGGTCCAGGAAGAGCTGGGTGAGCGCCAGCGCGAAATGTTTCTTCGCGAGCAGATGAAGCAGATCCGCAAGGAGCTGGGCGAGGAGGGCGAGGCGGATGAGCTCGAAGAGCTCCGCCAGAAGCTCACCACGCTCGAGCTGACTCCTGAAGCGCGCAAGGAAGTGGATCGCGAACTGAGCCGATTGGACCGGATCGGCCGCGAGTCGATGGAAACCCAGGTCATTCGCAATTACCTCGAGACCATTTCCGAGCTGCCCTGGAACACCCGAAGTGTCGAACACCTCGACCTCAAGGAGGCGTCGGAAATTCTCGAAGCCGATCACTATGCCCTCGGCGACGTAAAAGACCGGATCCTCGAGTTCCTTGCGGTGCGTAAGCTGCGGCAGGATGTACGGACGGACAGCCCGGACGAGCCAGCGGAAAATGCCCCGGCCGAGGTTCCCGCTTCCGTGACCGAGGCGGTGAGTACTCTGCCACCGGCCACCCCGGCGTCAGGGGAGTCCAAATCGGCCAAAGGACCAATCCTTCTCTTTGTCGGACCGCCCGGCGTCGGCAAGACCAGCCTGGCGAAGTCGATTGCCCGCTCGATGGGGCGAAAATACGTACGCATTTCACTCGGTGGCGCCCGCGATGAGGCGGACATCCGCGGCCACCGCCGCACCTACGTCGGCGCTATGCCCGGGCGGATTATCCAGGGGCTCAAGCAGGCCGGCACCAAGAACCCGGTGTTCCTCCTCGACGAAGTGGACAAGCTCGGCGTTTCCTTCCAGGGAGATCCGGCATCGGCGCTGCTCGAAGTACTCGATCCTGCTCAGAACGACAGCTTCACCGACCATTATCTCGGTGTGCCGTTCGACCTCTCTGAAGTCCTGTTTATCGCGACGGCAAACTTCCTCCAGAACATCCCGGGCGCCTTGCTCGACCGGATGGAAGTGGTGGAATTCTCGGGGTACACCGAGGCGGAGAAGCAGGAGATCGCGCGAACGTATCTGATCCCGCGGCAGCTCGAAGAGAACGGGCTTGTCGGAAAGCCGGTGACGATCACAGATGAAGCGCTTCGAGAAATCATCAGCGGATACACCCGCGAGTCCGGGGTGCGGCAACTCGAGCGGGAGATTTCGAAGGTCGCGCGAAAGGTCGCGCGGCGCTTTGCCGCTGATGGCGCCTCGGAAATGGCCATCGACGCATCGATGATGAACGAGCTCCTCGGTCGCCCCAAGGTTCATCCCGAGAAGGCCGCGCGTCAGGATGAAACCGGTGTTGCCACGGGTATGTACTACAGCCCGGTGGGAGGCGATATCATGTTCGTCGAAGCGTCGACCATGCCGGGTAAGGGTGAGCTGGTCCTGACCGGTCAGCTCGGCGACGTCATGAAGGAAAGCGCACGAGCTGCCTGGACCTACGCGCGCTCTCATGCCGCCGCGCTCAGAATTCCCGATGAGATGTTTGCTCGCGACGTACACATCCACGTCCCCGCGGGTGCGATTCCCAAGGATGGGCCGTCGGCCGGCGTCACCATGGCAACCGCGCTCATCTCGGCGATGTCGGGCCGTCCCGCCAGTCACGACATCGCGATGACCGGCGAGATCACCCTGCGCGGCCGGGTTCTTCCGATCGGAGGACTCAAGGAGAAGATCCTGGGCGCCGAGCGAGCCGGTATCAGGCGGGTGCTGATTCCGAAGGACAATGAACCGGACCTGGCCGATCTCCCCGTGGCGGTTCGGGCTCGAATGGAAATCTTCCCGGTACAGGAGCTGGGCGAGGTGCTCGCGCTGACATTGCGTGGGGCTTCGTTCCGCGAGGGACGTCTCCTCTTCGGCGAGGAAAGCCCGCGGGATGTGCAGCCACTGTCTGCCGGGTATCACTAGGCAGGAACCGATGGCCAGTCACCGTTAAGCAGGGAGGCGTGACCTGTAACCGGTATCTGATAGCGGCGGTGGTGGCCCGAAAGGTCACCCCGCCGCTAAGCCGTTAAGTTGACTCACCTTGATTGGAGTGTGCCGGGTGCTTCGAACCGCTTCCGTTGTTCTCGTACTCGCTGGTGCTGCGGGGCTGCGGCGCGGCGTTTCGCCTTCGCATCCTGGACCCCGTCCGGCTCCCGATTCGTTGTATGCCCTCGCGGTCGATTCCGCCAAGTATCCGCGGGAAGCCTTTGTTTATCTGCTTGACGACGGGGTGTTACGGTTCGAAGCCGATGGCCGAGGCAGCCGCACCTATCGCCAGGTCGTCCAGATTCTCAAGGAAGACGCGATCGACCAGTGGGCCGAGCTGCAGTTCTCATTCGAGCCGCGGCACCAGAAGCTGACAGTAAACTGGGCCAGGGTCGTACTGCCGGACGGCACCGTCGTCAGCGACAAGCCGGGCATCACCCAGGATGCCGACGTTCCCGCCGCCATGGGCGACCCCTCTTACGTCGAGCAGAAGGTGCGGCGGCTCTCCCTCCCCAATGTCCGCCCCGGCACCATCGTGGACTACAGCTACACCGTCGAGGAGCTCAAGCCCTTTCGAACCGGGGATTTTTTCGCGCCTTGGAGGGTCAATCCCGGCCTGCTGGTACGGCGATCACGGTTGGTGCTCGATACGCCTTCGGGTTTCACGCCGAGGGTCGTGGCCAAGAACCTCACGTTTTCGCCTCTCACCGTCGAGGCCGCCGGCCGCCGCATCACGACTTGGGCGGCGCAGGACGTTCCCAAGATCGAGCCGGAGCTCTTCGCGGCCGACTCCAACGGCGTCGACATGTCAATCAACGTGAGCGCGCCTTCCACCTGGCAGGATATCGGCAGCTGGTACGCCGGTCTGGCCCGCGACCGCTACGCGATCACGCCGGAGGTGGACCGCAAGCTCGCCGCTCTGGTGAAGGGATCGCGCACCCTCGAGGATTCCATCAAGGCTATTCACAAATACGTTTCGCACGATGTTCGCTACGTGGCGATCACGCTCGGCATGGGCGGCTACCAGCCCCGCTCGGCGGCGGAAGTTGTTTCGACGGGTTACGGAGACTGCAAGGACAAGGCGACGCTTTTCATCGCTATGGCCAAGCGTCTCGGAGTTACCGCCTTTCCAGTGCTGCTCTCGGCCGGTGGCCGGGTCGAGCGCGGGCTTCCGACAATCTCCCAGTTCAATCACGCGATCGCCGCAGTGGAGCGGCCCAGCGGGCGGGTATTTGTGGACCTGACCGCCGGCGATGTGCCCTGGGGCAGTCTCCCGGGCCCCGATCAGGGCCAGTTCGTGCTGGTGGTGCATCCCGACGGCCGGACTGAGGAAGTCGTCACTCCGGACAAGGACGATGTCGAGATTGCCAGTCGGGTCACGGTGCACGCGACGCTAGATTCGGCGGGCTTCGCCAGCGCCGAAATCGAAATGGCGATGAGCGGGTCAGCCGGAGACGTGATGCGCACCGCGTTGGAGCGGGAGCCGATGGATTCCACCGCAAAGGCCCAGTACCTGCGGCGGGTGGCCAGCAGCGTCTATCAGGAGGCGGAAGGAGACAGTCTCAGATTCAACGATGAGACCACCCATGGCGGCGCCTTCCGCATCGGCTTCGCGGTGCACAACGGGCGTGCGGCACAGCTAGCAGGCGGCGCGGCGATTCTCACGCTGCCGTTTCTTGGTCCCCCGGGAGATGTGAAGCCGCTCGAGGCCGAGCTGCGTGCCCACACGCCGCGGCGGTTTCCGATCGATGCCGCCCAGGTGGGTGGTGACGCCAACGGGGAAGTCGCGCTGAGCCTCACCATGCCGGAGGGATGGAAAGCCCAGCTGCCGAAGAATGTCGCACTCAACGGCCCGTTCGGAACACTTACGCTCACCTATGCCCAGGTTGGGCGGGTGCTCAGCGTTACCCAGCGGCGAGTCGGTGGCAAGGGGATTTTGGCCCCGGACCGAGTGGAGGATGTCGTGAAGTGGCTGGATCAGCTGTCGACTGCGCTGCGCGAGGCTTCCTCTATCGTGGTGTTGCGAGGGTGAGACACCGAGCCCGTGCCCGCAGCAACGCGGACACGGGCTCAGCCAAACCTTCCTGCCCTAGTTCTTTGCCACATCCGATTCGAACGAGAACTTCTGGCCGCCCACAGAGGCCTCATACATGAGACCTCCCTTGGCCATCGTCACAATCGCGACGCCATCACGATAGGCCAGATCCACGGACACCCGCTCTTTGACCGCGATCGCCGACGCCTGTCCATTGAGCTTGAGGTGGCCCTTCTTGAAGTTGTCCACCGCCGCCTGATCCTTGAAGATCACGACCTCGCTGTATTCCTGGCCTGTCTCTTATACTCATCT
>JBEPVJ010000189.1:0-5191 GCA_041691095.1 Gemmatimonadales bacterium | reverse complement strand
ATCGTGATGAACGGCGGCCTGCGCCTGCCGCGCGGGCGCGAACGCCCCATGTTCGAGCGCTACTCGGCCGCCGAGCTCGACTCCATGGCGCACCGGACCGATCCCGGGTCCCCCCATGACTACTTCGAGGATAGCGGCGACTACCAGGAGGGGATCGACGCGCGGCGCCGGATCCTCTCGTTCCTGAAGAGCCAGGGCGTCCTCGCCCTGCTCGAGCCCAGCGGGAACGAGGCCGCGCTCGGCGCCGGCGGTGAGGATGGCTATGGCACGCCGTTAACCCGCGATGTTCCCAGTTTCATCGTCGGCAGGGCTTACTGGGACCAGATCGTCCGGATGGTGCAGGCGGGACAGCCGGTTCGGCTCACACTGAGCCTGCGCGCTCACCTCGTGCCGGCCGATTCCATCGGTTACAACGTGGTCGCCGAGCTGCCGGGGAGTGATCCGGCTCTGGCGCCGGAGGTCGTGATGCTGGGCGGTCACCTCGATTCGTGGGCATCCGGCACCGGTGCCACCGACAACGCCGCGGGCTGCGCCATCGTCATGGAAGCGCTCCGCATCCTCAAGGCGGTCGGCGCCCATCCCCGCCGCACCATCCGGATCGGACTCTGGGATGGGGAAGAAGACGGCTTCGAGTACATGGGATCGATGGGATACGTGCGGCATCACTATGGCGAGTGGACCACAATGGCGCTCAAGCCGGAGCACGCCCGGCTCTCGGCCTACTACAACGTGGACAATGGCGGCGGAAAATTACGGGGCATCTACGCCCATGGAGACACCGCGGCGGTGGCGACCTTCGCGCGTTTCCTGGCGCCGCTCCAGGACCTCGGCGCCGCTACCGTATCCATCGAGAACACCGGTTCGACCGATCACATGAGTTTCGCCTCGGTCGGGCTTCCCGGCTTCCAGTTCATCACCGACGCGCTGGACTACGAGAGCCGCACCCACCACAGCGATCTCGATATTTCCGACTACCTGGTGGAGGGAGACCTGCAGCAGGCCGCGGTGGTCGTGGCCACGGTCGCCTATCAGACCGCCATGGCCGACGCGAAGATCCCTAGGTCGGCGCTGCCGAAGCCGCGGCACTAGCGCCGAGGACGCGGCGCACCGCAGGCGCCACCACGGTGCCCAGCAGCTCGATCGCTTTGAGCACCTGATCGTGCGGGGTGGGGCCTACGGTGAGCTGCAAGAGGAATCGGTCCATCTTGAACAGCCGATGTTCGAAGAGGATCTTATCGGTCACTTCCTGCGGGTTGCCCACCAGCAGCGCCCCTTCCGGAGACCGGCCCGCATCGAATTGCTCCCGCGAAGCAGGGGGCCATCCGCGCTCCCGTCCGATCCGGGTCATCGTGGCGACGTAGGGAGGGAATGCCGCCTCCACCGCCGCCTCGGTCGTCTCCGCGATGAATCCGTGCGAGTTGATGCTCACCTTGAGGGCGGCGGGGTCGTGCCCGGCCCGCCGGCCGCTCTCGCGATAGAAATCCACCAGCGGAACGAAACGTTCCGGTGTTCCCCCGATGATGGCCAGCGCCATCGGAAGGCCGAGCGTGCCGGCGCGGGCCACCGACTGCGGCGTGCCACCCACCGCAATCCAGACCGGCAGCTCCGGCTGCACCGGTCGCGGATACACACTGCGATCGTTGATCGGGGCGCGATGCTTCCCGCTCCAGGTCACCCGCTCTTTCGCCCGGAGCTCGAGCAGCAGATCGAGTTTTTCCACGAACAGCTCGTCGTAGTCCTCCAGATCATAGCCGAACAGCGGAAACGATTCGGTGAACGACCCCCGTCCAGCCATGATCTCGGCGCGTCCATCCGAGAGGGCGTCCAGGGTCGCGAACTCCTGGAAGACCCGGACCGGGTCATCCGAGGAGAGCACCGTCACCGCGCTGGTCAGCCGGATTCTCTTGGTGCGCTGGGCCGCCGCCGCCAGCACTACCGCCGGCGCCGAGACCACATAGTCGGCCCGATGATGCTCACCCACGCCGAAGACGTCGAGCCCGACCTGGTCGGCGAGCTCGATCTCCTCCATCAGCTCCTTGAGGCGGCGCGCCGTCGCAGCACCGGCTCCGCGAAGCAGCGGATCCATCTCGGCAAACGAATAAATTCCGATCTCCACTTATTTCTTCCGTTTCCTGGCGCTGGCCTTTGGGGCCGACTTCTTCGCCCGCGCCCGCCTCGCCACGTCGATCGCTTTCTCGGCCCATGGCTTGAGCCGGGCCGGCTCTTCCAGCACCTCGGCCGGCAGCTCGTAGTATTGCATCACCTCGCCCCCTTCGCCGAAGGGCATGAACGGGCCCATACCGGCGGCCTCGAAGTCGGCGCGATTGCCGTCGTCCACCTTGAGGTAGAGCGCGCCGTCGCCGATGAGCGCGAAGAACAGGTCGCCGGAATAGATCCCCATTCCGCCGAACATGCTGCGCCCGCGGATGGACGGCGCCACTCGCCCGAGCTGGTCCAGTACGAATTCACGGTAGGAGGGATTGATCGCCATCCCGGAAGCTAAATCCCCACTACTCTTCTGGCATGCTGGCATTCGCCGTCCTGGCGGCGCTACAGGGCGCCCCCCGATTTCCCTCACCCATCGAGCGGCTGGTCCGAATCGCCGGTGGCTCGGCGGTGCGCGACAACCCCACCGCGCTTGCCACGCCCGCGGGAACGATCGTGGTATGGGAAGAGGTGCGCGGCAGCCGGTACCTGCTGGTGCAGGGCGGCCTCGAAGGCCCTGGAGACTCGATCCGGACACCCGCCGTTCTGGTGGATCGCTGGGGGCACCAGTGGGGGCCGTCGCTCGCCGCGCGGGGCGACACCACCTGGCTCGCCTGCTACGTGGCCGACGTCTCCCTGCGGACCGGCGATCGGGATGTCGTCGTTCTGCGCTACCGCGACCGACTCGGCACGCCGCTCGACACCCTTCGGGTGACCCGCGACCCGCCCGGCGCGCCTTTCCCCGTGAACGACGCCTCGCCGTCACTGTACCTCGCCGAGAAGGGGGGCGCGCTCGTGGCCTGGTCCTCGGGAGCATTCCACGAAGAGCGCCCGTTTGCGCGGGCCTACGATGACAAGGACATCCTGGAGGCGGAGCTGCGGGACGGAAAAACGATCGACCCGCATCAGCTCACCACCGCCAGGGAAAGGGGGCGCGAGATGTCGCCGGCGCTGGCCGGCCATGTGCTCGCGTATCTGAGCCAGGTGAGCGGCGCGCCGTACGCGCTCAAGCTCGCGGAGTTCGACGCGCGGTGGCGGCTCCGCTCCTCCCGGATCGTCGCGCGGTCGAGCGGCGGCATCGCGCATCCGTCGCTTCTGAGACTGAAGGGGGTGACCTACCTGGCCTGGACCGACAACACCAGCACCGATGTAACTATTGCGCGCCTGGACCGGAACCTTCGGGTCGTTGCGCGTCAGAGCCTGCGCGCCGCGCTCGTGCCCAGCAGTTTTTCTTCCTACGGCCCGGCCCTGGCCGGACTCTCCGGCGTTCAGCTCTTCGATGATGGGGGGAAGATCGGACTGGCTTTCGTAGCAACGATGGAATATGAGCCTGCGGTAGGAAAAGTCCGCCAGGAAATTTTCCTCGCTCGATTCAGGTAGTTACCGACTTACCGACTTACCCACCTACCCACCTATATCATCGCCCTCCGCTTCAGTCGCTCGTACTGCTGCACCACCGCCCGGGCCGCGCCCTCCGGCAGCACATCCACCACCAGCACCCCGCGCGACCGCAGCTCGGACAACGCCTCTTCGCGCGCCTGCAGCAACTCCTCGGCCGCCGCCCGTTGATACGCGCCGCCCACATCTTCCGGCCTGCCGTTGGCCAGCCGCTCCAGCGCGGGATCCCGGAGCGTAACGGCCAGCGGCAGATGCCGCGGCCGCAACGATCCTACCTGGGAGAGCACCGCATCGCTCGCGGTCCGGTCGATCACGTCGGTGAAGAGCACCGTGAGCGCCCGTTTCCGGTTGCGCGCGGCGAGATATGCAAAGGCCGCTGGATAGTTCGACTCTACCAGCCGTCCCTCGACTCCGGCGAGTGCGTCGAGCACCGACCGCAGCGCCCGCCGGCCCCGCGACGGCGGAGCGTAGTGCAGCACCTCGTCGGCGAAGATCAGCAGCCCCACGTTGTCGTCGTGACCCACCGCGCTGTGCGCCAGCTGCAGCGCGGCGTCGATCGCTGATTCGAGCCGCGCCCGTCCATCGCTGTCCGAGGTGAGCAGCCGCCCGGCATCGAGCACGATCATCACATGCTGCCGCCGCTCGTCCTCGTATTGTCGCGCCATCGGCTTGCCCCGGCGGGCGGTGGCCTTCCAGTCGATGGTGCGGGGCTCTTCCCCCGGAACCCACTCCTTCAGGCTCTCGAAGACCCGGCCTTCTCCGATCCGGCGTATGTTCCGGAACCCGGCCTCACGGCGGCGCTGCGCCTGCGCCGGCAGGGCGCGCAACGCGGCAGACAATAAACTCGGATACACCACCACGTCCCACGGCAGGTCGCGCCTGCCCTGGCGCCACACCAGGCCCCACGGCCCCGACACGCGCAGATCCAGCCGGCCACCGGTCGCTTTCCCGCGGCGGACCGGCGCATAGAGCACCGTCTCCACCATCGGCTTGCCCGCCGGCAGCGCCAGCCGCCGCTCCCGTCCCGCCGACGCTTCGAGCAGAGCCGGCGCCTCCTCCCGTACCAGCAGCGACAGCGTCCGTGACAATGGGTTCTTCCACCGATAGTTCACCGGCAACGGCCGCCCGATCGAGAAGGCCGGAGGCGGCTCCCGCTCCACCGGAAACCGCGCCAGGTCGAGCCCGCCGATCCGCCAGGCGTCCACCAGAAACGCCACGGCCCAGAGCATGTCGCACAGGAAAAGCGCCGTGGCGGCGCGAGGCACCAGCAGCGAGAGCGGCGCCAGCACGCCCAGCCCGATCGCGACGGCATACCAGCGGCGGGACGGAACGATCATCCCCGCGGCGCTTCCACCCGGTCCACGATGGTCCGGAGCGCCACGTCGGCGGTGACGCCCTCGAGCTCGAGCTCCGGCGCCACCATCACCCGGTGCCGGAGCACCGCGAGCGCGAGGCCCTTGACGTCGTCGGGCACCACGTAGTCGCGCCCGTCCGTGAGGGCCGCGGCCTGGGCCAGCTTGAGCAGCGCCACGCTGGCGCGGGGTGAGGCGCCCAGGGTCAGCGCCGCCGCGTCCCGGGTGGCCCGCAC
>JBEPVJ010000188.1:0-5206 GCA_041691095.1 Gemmatimonadales bacterium | reverse complement strand
CCCTCGACCATCGTCACAACTCACCAGCGGATTGCACCCCCCGTGCTGATAGCTTTCCCCCGTCCCGACGTACCGGAGTCAGCATGGCCCTGCTGGGCATACAGGACGTCACGATCGCCTTCGGCGGACCGCCGCTGCTCGACCATGCCACCTTTTCCATGGAACGGGGAGAACGGGTCTGCCTGCTGGGTCGCAATGGCGCCGGCAAGAGCACGGTGATGAAGCTGCTCGACGGAACCATCGTGCCCGATACCGGCGAGGTCGTACGCCAGACCGGTCTCAGTATCGCGCGCCTGGAGCAGCAGGTCCCCCCGGAAGTCACCGGCACCACCTACGACGTGGTGGCGGCGGGCCTCGGTCCGGCCGGCCTGCTTCTCGCCCGGTACCACCAGGCCGGTCACGATGTCGCGAGCGACCACAGCGATGCGGCGCTGCGAGAGCTGGACCGGCTTCACCACGCCCTCGATGCCGCCGATGGATGGCAGATACAGACCAGGGTCGAGACCGTCCTCTCTCACCTGGGCCTCGACCCCGAAGCGCCGTTCTCGCTGGCCTCGGGAGGAAGAAAACGCCAGATCCTGCTGGCTCGAGCCCTGGTACGCCAGCCGGATGTGCTGCTCCTGGATGAGCCCACCAACCATCTCGATGTGGAGGCGGTGGAGTGGATGGAGCAGTTTCTGATCGATCGCGCGGAGACGCTGCTCTTCGTCACCCACGATCGCGCCTTCCTCCGCCACGTGGCCACCCGCATCGTGGAGCTCGACCGGGGCCGTCTGGCCGACTGGGGGCCGACCTACGACACCTATCTTTCCCGGAAGGAGGCGTCGCTCGCGGCCGAAGAGAGGGAGTGGGCCGAGTTCGACAAGAAGCTCGCGCGCGAAGAGGTCTGGATTCGCACCGGTATCAAGGCCCGCCGCACCCGAAACGAAGGCCGGGTCCGCGCGCTGGAGGCGTTGCGACGCGAGCGGGCCGCGCGCCGGGAGCGGACCGGCACCGTGCGCCTCAAGGCGGAGGAGGCGGAGCGCTCCGGCAAGCTCGTGGCCAAGGTGAAGGGCGTCGGCTTTTCCCACGGAGCGCGGGTTATTGTACGGGACCTTACCACGACGATCATGCGGGGCGACCGGGTGGGCCTCATCGGCCCGAACGGCTCGGGCAAGACCACGCTGCTCCGGTTGCTCATCGGCGAGCTGGCCCCGGGTGCCGGGGCAATCACTCACGGCACCGGCCTCGAGATCGCCTATTTCGACCAGCTT
This sequence comes from Gemmatimonadales bacterium, assembly GCA_041691095.1. GTDB lineage: Bacteria > Gemmatimonadota > Gemmatimonadetes > Gemmatimonadales > GWC2-71-9 > JABFSM01. The sequence continues at coordinate 3,953 of JBEPVJ010000188.1, read as the reverse complement.
CGCGAGCAGCTCGATCCCGATCGAACCGTCTTCGAGAGCATCGCCGATGGCGCCGATTTCGTGGAGATCGGCGGCGCCCGCAAGCATGTGCTGGGCTACCTCCAGGAATTTCTCTTCCCGCCCGACCGGGCCCGCACTCCAGTCCGGGCGCTCTCCGGCGGCGAGAGAAACCGGCTCCTCCTCGCCCGCTTGTTCACCCGGTCATTCAACCTGCTGGTACTCGACGAGCCGACCAACGATCTCGACATCGAGACCCTCGACCTCCTGGAAGAGCTGCTGCTCGGGTTCTCCGGAACGCTCCTGGTCGTGAGTCACGACCGAACCTTCCTCGACAACGTGGTGACCAGCACGCTGGTGCTGGAGGGCAACGGCGTGGTCGGCGAATATGTCGGCGGCTACAGCGATTGGGTGCGTCAGCGGCGCACCGCCGCCGCCACCAGGCCGACGGGGAGGAGCGGCGCGGCCCGGGCACCCTCGGAGCCCGCCGCAAAGCCGGCCAAGAAGCGTCGACTGTCGATGAAGGAGGCTGGCGAGCTGGCCGAGCTGCCGCAGCGAATCGATCTGCTGGAGCGAGAGCGGGAGCGCGTCTACGGATCGCTGGCGGAGCCGGCGCTGCTTCGAGACGGTGGGGCCGCCGCCGCCGCGAAGGCGCGGCTGGCGGCACTGAGCGCAGATCTCGAAAAACTGACGAGGCGCTGGGAAGAGCTGGAGATTCTGGCGGCGGAGTAACCCGCTGGCCGGCGGCTCAGCGCCTCGGCGTGGTGCTCCATCCGCCGCCCAGCGCCTTGTACAAGCGCACCGTGGCACCGAGATACTGGCGCTCGGTATCCGCGAGGGCAAGCTGGGCCTGAAAGAGTCCCCGCTGCGAATCGAGCACCTCGAGATAGCTCGACACGCCGTTTTCATAGCGACGCCGCGCCAGCTCGAACGCCCGGCTCAGCGCCAGCACCTGGGTGTTCTGTGCCACCAGCTGATCCTTGGTGAGACGGAGCCCGACCAGGGCATCGTCACCCTCGCGCATCGCGTTGAGCACGGCGGCTTCGTAGCGAGCCCGGGCCTGCTCGGCGCGGGCACTCGCGGCACGCTGCTGATTGAGCAGCTTGCCTCCGGTGAACAACGGCAGCGAAATGCCCAGCTGGGCGAAGTACACCTCACCCGACTGGTTGAAGAAGTCGTGAAAGTCGGAACGCTGGCGCCCGTACTGCCCAGTAATGGCAACTCGGGGCAACCGGTTTCCGAGGGCCAGGCCGATGCGCGCAGCGGCGGCCTGGTAGTCCCGCGCCGCGCGCAGGACGTCGGGCCGCCGAAGCAGCAGCTCGCCGGGAATCGAATCGGGTACCACCACCGCTTTGACGGTTTCGGCGAGCGGCTTGCCCCGCGGCAGCGGCCCCGGAGCCCGCCCCAGCAGCACCGAGATCTGGTGCTCCTTCTCGGCGCGTTGCCGGGCGAAGTCGGCGACCCGCGCCGCCGGAGCCGCGGCCTCGGACTCGAACTGCCGCACGTCGAGCTCGGAGATCACCCCTTCGCTGAAACGGCGCCGCGCCAGGGCCAGCGAGGCCCGGCGAGTGTCCAGCGTCTCCTCGGAGATGGCCACCTCCTGGTCCAGCTCGCGCAAATCGAGATACGCAGTCACCACGTCGCTCACCAGCGTCACCACGGTGGCGCGCTCCGCCTCCTCCTGCGCGCCGAGATCGAAGCCCGCCGCCTGGGTCTGCCGTCGGATCCTGCCCCAGAAATCCAGCTCCCAGGCCAGATCCGCGGTCAGCCGCACCGCATCGAATTTCTGGGCCGGAAACGAGCCGAACACGCTCTGATTCTTGCTGGCTAGACCGCTGGCCGTGACCTGGGGAAAGAAGTCGCCTCGGGCCACGCCAAGCAGCGCGCGATATTCGCTGACCCGCGCCACCGCGAGTTTCAGGTCTTCGTTGCCGCCCATGGCCGACTCAACCATCGCCATAAGCACCGAGTCGTCCAGGACCGAGAGCCACGGCCGGTCGCTCAAGGTGTCGAGACTCAATCGGCGAGTGGCCCAGAGCGCGGGAGTCGAATCGCGCCGATCGGTCATCCGGGCCGTTGCGAGGGAGTCCAGGAACTTGCGGGCCACCGGCCCGGTGAGCGTGTCGGCCGAGTGGATAGCCGTCGGAACCGGCCCATGAAGCGAGGTGGACGGACCCACCGCGCAGGCCGCCGTCGCGCTCAGGGCCAGGAGGGCCCGCAGGTTGGCTCGCATCTCAGGCCTCCGACGCCGGGGCCGCGGAGTGAGTTGGCGCGGCCCGCCCGCGGCGGGTGAGCCCGGCGATCACCGAGAAGAACAGCGGAATGAAGAAGACTCCTACCACCGTCGCCACCAGCATTCCCGCGAAAACGCCCGTGCCGATGGAGTGCCGGCTGGCGGCGCCCGCTCCGCCGGCAAGCACCAGCGGCGTCACGCCCAGGATGAAGGCGAAGGACGTCATCAGGATCGGGCGGAGCCGCTGGCGCGCCGCTTCCTTGGCGGCGTCGCGAACCGAATAGCCCTGCGCCAGCAGCTCGTTGGCGAATTCCACGATCAGGATCGCGTTCTTCGCGGCAAGTCCGATCACCGCGATCATGCCGACTTGGAAGTAGACGTCGTTTGCCATCCCCCGCAGCCACGCGCCGAGCAGCGCCCCGAAAACTCCGAAGGGAACTCCCAGCAGTACCGCGAAGGGAATCGCAAAACTCTCGTACTGCGCCGCCAGCACCAGGAACACCATGACTAAGCCCAGCACGATGACCAGCGCGCTGCTGCCGGACGAGATCCGCTCCTGGAAGGTCTGGCCGCTGTAGGCGTAGCCGATGCCCTGCGCGGCATACTTGACGGCCACCAGGCGCTCCACCGCGGCGATCAGCTGCCCCGAGCTCTTCCCCGGCTTGGGTTGCGCCGTCACCAGCGCGGACGGGAACCCGTTGAAGCGGGAGATGATGCTCGGTCCGCCCCGCATCTCCGTCGAGACGAGCGCGGAGAGCGGCACCATCTCGCCGTGCGAGCTCCGCACGTAGAACCGGCCGATGTCCTCCGGCTTCTGGCGAAATTCCGTCTCCGCCTCGGCTTGAACCCGGAAGGTCCGCCCGGCCAGGTTGAAGTCGTTGATGTACAGGCTCGAAAGCATCGCCTGCAGCGTGCTGAAGATCTGGCCGGGACCGACACCGCGGGCATAGGCCGCGTCCTGGTCGATCTTGACGTACACCTGCGGCACGTCGGCGCGGATCTGGGTAACCGCGCCCTGCGTCTCGGGGAGGGCGTTGGCGTCCTGCACGAATTTCTGGGCGATGGCGGCGAACTGCCGATAGTCCGCCCCGGTGCGCGCCTGGAGATTCATCTCCAGTCCACTGGTGCGGCCCAACCCCGGGATTTCGGGGAAGTTGAAGCCGAACGAGACCGCTTCCTTGATGCCGAAGAGCTGGCCGTTGACCCGGCCCAGGATCGCGTCGAGGCTCTGATTCTTGCGCTTCCGCTGGTTCCAGGGCTTGACCCGCACGAATATCGTGGCGCTGTTGGTCTGCTGCGAAAAAGTGAGCAGATCGAGCCCGACCAGCGTCACCGTCGACATGACCGACGAGTCTGCCAGGACGATCTTCTCCACCTTCGACACGACTTGTTCGGTGCGCTGTCGCGAGGCGGCGTCGGGCAGTTGGACCGCGAGCACGAAGAATCCCTTGTCTTCCAACGGAACAAAGGCGCCCGGCACCTTGCGGAACAGCAGCAGCGTCAGCGCAACCATCACCAGGAAAGCGGCGATCCACCCCTTCGGCCGCCCCACGATCCGCCCCGCCACACCGAGATAGCGGGTGCGCACCCGCTCGAATCCGCGATTGAAGGCCTTGAAGAAACGGTTCTGGGTATCGGAATGGGAATGCCGGAGCAGCGTGGCGCAGAGCGCCGGCGTGAGCGTCAGCGCGGCGATGCCGGAGATTACGATCGCAATCACGAT
>JBEPVJ010000187.1:0-5210 GCA_041691095.1 Gemmatimonadales bacterium | reverse complement strand
GTGCGGCGCGGCCGGGTGCGCCGGGCCAAGCTCTACTATCTCCGCGCGCTGTCGGGCAAAGGCGCCCGCATTCGGGAGAAGAAAGACACCAAGTAGCCCGGAGGCGCCTGCAATGCCTCCCGGACCGACACTTCGGCGGGAACGCCTTGCATGGGCCGAGCGTCGGCTGCTGGTTGGCGTGGACGAAGCAGGCCGCGGCCCCCTCGCTGGACCGGTGGTGGCCGCGGCCGTCGTGTTTCCGGAGAACGTGCGGGCCATTCGCGGGGTGGCCGACAGCAAGACCGTGATGAGGCTGGAGCGCCGCGAGGAGCTGGCCACCAAGATCCGCGCGCGCGCCATCTGCTTCGGAGTCGGTGCCGCGTCGTGCCGGGAGATCGACCGGGTGAATATCCGGGTGGCGACGGCCATCGCCATGCGCAGAGCGGTGACCTCATTGCTCCGCAAAATGACCGCTGCCTCTCCGGCCGCCGCCTACTTCATCCTGATCGATGGCCTCCCGTTCCCAGAGCTCGGCTACCCGCACGATGCCCTCATCGACGGTGACGCCCTCTGCTTCAGCGTCGCGGCGGCGAGCATTGTCGCCAAGACCGTCCGGGACCGACTCATGCGCGGGCTCGCGGCGAAGTATCCGACCTATGGCTGGGACAGCAACGTGGGGTACGGAACTCCGGAGCACCTGGCGGGGCTCGCCGCCGCCGGCCCGACCAGGCATCACCGGATGACATTTGCGCCATGTATTCAGCGGGAACTGTTTGCACCGGAGTACACCGCGGGGGCGTAGCTCAGTTGGTAGAGCAGCGGCCTTTTAAGCCGTAGGTCGTGGGTTCGAATCCCACCGCCCTCATACAATGCCGTAAACCTTTCACGGCCTCCAGAAGAACTGCAGCTCCCCCACGCCACTTTCGATGAGCGGGGCCTGGATCCCCATTACACCGCTCTTGGGGAAGTCCACACTCATTCCGCCCTGACTTCCCACCAGCAGGAGTGCGGCAAGGGAGCTCATCCACGGCTCGTGGCCGACCAGGGCGATGCGTTCGTCTGGCTTGATGGGGCCGATCTCCGAGACAAGTGCGGAGAGACTGGGCGGCTTCGCCATCGCCTCGCTGGCAAACCGCTGTGCTTTGCCGATCCCGGTCTCCTCCACCACAATCCGCGCGGTCTGCCACGCCCGCTTCCACGGGCTGCTAAACACTCGATCGGGGCCCAGGCCCTCCTTGAGCAGGCTTCGGCTGACTCGGCGCTGAATCCGCCGACCCTTGGTCAGGAGCGGCCGCAGGGAATCATCGGGGTACTTGTCGGGATCCTGCTCGGCGGCAATCGCATGCCGGATCAGCAGTATCAGCATTGGTGTGCGCTCCGGGTCGGGTCTGGATGGCTTGGGCCCTGCCGTCAAGATTACCTTACGCGGCTGGCCCCTCCAAACCCGCACCGGAGTTTGCATGGCGACCATCTGGATCGACGGCGAGTGGCACGACAACACGACGGCCCGGGTCTCGGTGTTCGACCACGGCCTGCTCTATGGAGACGGGGTCTTCGAGGGCATTCGGGTCTACGCCGGCAAGATCTTCAAGCTGCAGGAACATCTGGACCGGCTCTATGACTGCGCCCACGCCATCCTCCTCAGTATCCCGATTCCCAAGGCCGAATTCGGCCGTGTGCTGGAAGAGGCGGTGAAGCGCTCCGGTCTGACGGAGGCCTACATCCGCCCTATCGTCACCCGCGGTGTCGGAGACCTCGGCATCGATCCCCGCAACTGCCCCAAGCCGACCGTCATCATCATCGTGGATAAGATCGCGATCTGGCCTCCGGAGCGTTACGAGCAGGGGCTTTCAGTCGTCACCGCGGGAACCCCAATTCCTCATCGCGAATCGCTTTCGCCGCGGATCAAGTCACTCAACTACCTCTGTCACGCCATGGCCAAGATGGAGGCCAATTTTGCCGGGGCCGACGAGGCCATCATGCTCGACAGTACGGGTCATGTCGCAGAAGGAACCGGCCAGAATGTGTTCGTGGTGAAGAATCGCGTGTTGCGGACGCCGCCGCTCTACGCGGGGATTCTTGCCGGAGTGACCCGCATGGTGGTGATGCAGCTGGCCCGCGACGCCGGCTGCGAAGTAAAGGAAGACATGCTCAATCGCTTCGATATCTACACCGCGGACGAGGCGTTTCTTACCGGGAGCGCGAGCGAAGTGGCTCCGATCCGTTCCTATGACGGCAGAACCGTAGGGGGCGGTGTCGCGGGCCCGATCACCCGCGATCTCATGGCGCGGTTCCAGAAGTACGTGCGAGGCGGCTGAGCCTGCCTCAGTGCCGCGCCCGCGCCGCCAGTACAAACGGGTGGACCAGCCGGGCCAGGTCAGCGTGCATCAGGTGGCCGGCCTTTTCTTCGGCAATGCCCCGGGTCAGGATCACCAGGACGTATGGCCGGCCGTTCGGAGGGTAGACCAGGGCAGCATCGTGCCAGGTGGCCGTGATACTCCCGGTCTTGTGGGCCACGCGGGTGCCGGCCGGCAGCCCGGCAGGTATCCCGTCGTTGAATTCCTGGGCTTCGAGAATGCGGAGCATCTCTCGCGTGGTGGCCGGCTTGGCGGCCCGCCCTGCCGCGATGGCGAGGAGCAGGGTGGAAAGGTCCCGCGCCGTGGTCGTGTTGTTGAGGCCCTTGTCGAAGGCCTTGCCGTCCTCGACCCCGCGCAGCACGACCATGGAGTCTGCGCCGAGGCTGCGAATCAGATGCGTGGCGCCCTCGGGGGTCGCGACCGAGCTCAGCAGGATGTTGGTCGCCAGGTTGCTGGAGCGCACGATCATCCGCTCCGCCAGCTGCCTTACGGTACGATGCTGGCCCACGGCGGCGTACATGCTGCTGTCGGAATCGTCTCCGGCGCTGAGCTCGTAGGGAGAGCCGTCGACGATCGAGGCAAAGCGATTCACCACCAACACCGAATCGTTCCAGGACAGGGTGCCCGCGTCCACCCGTCGCCCCAGGGCCATCAACACGGGTACCTTCATGGTGCTCGCGGCGTGGAAACGAAGGTCGGGATTGATCAGCACCACGAACCCCGATACCGGGTCCCGGAGTGCCACACCGACCGTTGCCCCGCTGTCGCGGGCAATACGATCGAGCATGCTGGCGCGGAGTGAATCTGCGGGGCCGGTCTGGACCGCCATCGCGAGAGCTACGAGGATGGAGAGCGTCATGACGGGCAAAGATAATCGCCGATGACCGATCGCCTCAGGTTCGTAGGATTCAAGCTCGATCGCCTGCCCAGTGGGGAATGTCGCGCACGGGTCACACTGGCCTGGCCCGACGGTCCCGCGTTCGAGGGGGAGGCCCGCGGCCTGACCTCTCAAGCGGGTGAGCTGCGGTGTGCGGCACAGGCGGCGCTTCAGGCCCTGGCTCAGGCGGTGCGGGATCCGGCCTTCGAGCTGGTCGGCGTAAAAGCGGTGCGCGCCTTCGATGCGACAGTCGTTATCGTATCGCTGGGGCTGCCGGGAGACGCCGAGGGTCCTCGAGTGGTGGGCTCGTATCTGACCGAGGGAGATGCCCCTCGAGGAGCGGCCCTCGCCGTACTGAATGCGACCAATCGTCTCCTTGCGAAACGGCCGCACCTGGAGGCGTAGCGTCTACGCAACGCTCGGCGCGCTTCCTGCATCAGACCACATAGACGGCGCGGCTTCTATGGCCGCATGCCAAGACACCGCTTGAACTTTCCACCCTCACCGGGGATGCCATGCCGCGACGAATTGCGCTTTTTTCAGCGCTGCTCCTCGCATCCTGCGCCGCGCACCAGGCGGCGTCGGGTCCGGCGCCCGATAATGCGTCCCGTCCTGCGGATACTCCCGCCCAGGCCAAACCCACGTCCGTACCGGTCGACTCGACTCTCGTCAGCCACGCTTCGGAATCGGTCGTCTCACTGGACTCGGCCAAGCTCGCGGCGCTCGCGCGCGACTCCGCGCTCGATGCCGCCATGCTCGATCGTATCTCCGCGGCCAGGATTTCCGACAGCGCGGTGCCGCCCTCCGCGCCCACCGAAGCCGAAACCGCCACGCTGCGCTCCTTCGATATCGACGTCAAGAATTTCGAAGAGCATGGTCGGGTAAAATACTGGGTCAATTTTTTCACCGGCCCGGCCCGCGAGCGGATGGCCATCTGGCTTCAGAGGATGCCGCGCTACGAGCCGGGCTTTCGGGCGCAGCTGGTCGCGCGCGGGTTGCCGGGTGACCTGGCCTATCTGCCACTCATCGAATCGGGCTATTCGCCGAGCGCGGTGAGCCGGTCGAAGGCCGTCGGCATGTGGCAATTCATGCGCGGGACCGGAAAGCTCTATGGGCTGGCGGTGGACGTCTGGGTGGATGAGCGTCGCGATGTGACGAAGGCCACCGACGCCGCCATTCGCTATCTGCATGATCTTACCAACCGATTCGGTTCGCCCTATCTGGCGGCCGCGGCTTACAATGGCGGGCCGGGAAGAATCGGGCGGGGGCTGGCCCGGCTCGATACCAGCTCCGAAGCCGCCACTGCGGACGATTCGTCGACGGTCGCGGAAGAGGATGGCTCGCCCCAGGCAGGCGACATGGCCTTCTTCCTGCTCGCGGACACGCGGTACATCCGCAAGGAAACCAAGGACTACGTCCCCAAGCTCATCGCCGCGGCGATGATCGCCAAGCAGCCGGAGCGCTACGGATTTCCCGCCGTTTCCAAAGCGAAATCCGATGCGCTCGACTCCGTGGTCGTGTCCGACGCCACCGGCCTGGATGTGGTGGCACGCCTGGCGGGAGTTCCGCTGGCCGATATCGTGGAGCTCAACCCGGTGTTCGTTCGAGGACTCACGCCACCGAAACGTGCTGCGGTGGTCCGCCTCCCGAGCGGAGCCGGGGAGAACGCCGCCAGGGGGCTTGCCGATCTGTCAGCCGGTGAGCGCCTCACCGGGTTTGACCATCATGCCAAAGCGGGAGAGACGCTGGCAACCATTGCAAAGAAATACGGCGTCGCGCTGCCGGCCATGCGGGCATCGAACCCGGGTTATGGCTCGCGCGCGCCCCGCCGTGGAGAGACCATTACGGTCCCGGGAGAAGCGAGACTGCTCGGCTGGGTGGGTGAGAATCGGAAGGTCCCGCTCACGGAACCCAAGGCGAGCGGAACGACCTATCGCGTCAAACCCGGAGAGACGCTCGGGACGATCGCCCGCCACTTCCACGTTTCGGTGGCCCAA
>JBEPVJ010000186.1:0-5245 GCA_041691095.1 Gemmatimonadales bacterium | reverse complement strand
GTCGAGTTCGGCGCGAGCCATAGCTTCCCCTGAAATGTTCAGGAGAAGTATTCAGGAAGAGGCGCCCCTCGTCAAGGGGGGCGTTTCAGGCGGGATGCTCGGTCTGGCTCGACCCGGCAAAGGCCGGAATCGCCGCGGGCTGCACCGGCGCACGACGGCGGGCCAATCGGTGGGGCAGCTCGTCCAGGTAGGTATACACCACCGGCGTAATGTAGAGCGTGATCAGCTGGGAAAAGGCCAGCCCGCCTACCACGGCGATGCCCAGCGGCCGCCTCGATTCCGCGCCCACGCCGCTGCCAAGCGCGATAGGGAGGGTGCCGACCAGGGCGGCCATCGTGGTCATCATGATGGGCCGAAAGCGCACCCGGCACGCTTCGAGAATCGCATCCCGGGCGGACGCCCCCTTCTTCTCTGCCTCGACCGCGAAATCCACCATCATGATCGCATTCTTCTTCACCAGCCCGATCAGCATGATAATGCCCACGAAGGCGTAGATCGTGAGCTCGACCTTGAAGATCAGCAGCGTCAACAGCGCCCCGAACGCGGCGAACGGGATGCCTGAAAGAATCGTGAGCGGGTGGATAAAGCTCTCGTACAGGATGCCGAGCACCACGTAGATGACGAATACCGCGATGACCAAGAGAGCCATGAGGCCGCGCTGCGTGTCCTGGAACACCTGAGCGGCCCCGTAGAATCCCGCGGTCAGACCTTCCGGCAGTGTGGTGCGGGCCAGATCGTCGATGGCCGTGACTGCATTGCCGAGCGCTTCCCCCGGGCGCAGGTTGAACGAGAGCGTCACCGAGGGAAGCTGCCCGGTGTGCGAGACCGTAAGTGGACCGGCGGTGCGCTCGATCTTGGTCACCGTCGAGAGCGGCACCAGGGTGCCGCCGGAGGATCGGATGTACAGCAGCTCCAGCGCATCGGGGTCGGCCTGGAACTGCGGCAGCAGCTCCATGATGACCCAGTATTCGTTGGTCGGGGTGTAGATCGTGGAAACCTGGCGCGACCCGTACGCGTTGTAGAGCGACGTCTCGATCTGGCTGGCGGTCACCCCCAGCGCGGACGCCCGCTCCCGATCGATACTGATCGACACCTGCGGGTTAGTCACCTGCAGGTCGGACGTCACGTCGGTGAGCTGGTTCAGCTTCTGCATGCCGGCGAGCATGGCATTGGCGCCGGCGTAGAGCGTCGCCAGGTCCGAGCCCTGCACCGAATACTGGTACTGGCTCTTGGTGCTTCGTCCGCCGACATTGATCGGCGGCGGATTCTGGAGAAAGACCGAGATGCCCGGAATGCTGGCCACCTTGCGAGACAGCTCACGCAGGACCTCATCGGAGTTGGGGCGCTGGTTCCGCGGCGCCAGCGCCATCACGATGCGGCCCTGATTGTTGGTTGAAACACCGCCGCCCTGCCCCACCATGGACAGCACCTTGGCGACGTGGGGGTCCTTCGCGATCAACGCCGCCACCGCCTGCTGATGGCTCACCATTGCCTCGTAGGAGGTGCCCTGGGCGGTTTCGACCACAGAGCTCAGCCGGCCGGTGTCCTCGCTCGGGATGAACCCTTTGGGCACGACCTGGAACAGAAAGATCGTGGCGATCAGCGTCAGCAGCGAGACCACCATCATGGCCCGCCGGTGACCCATGGTCCATTCGAGGGTCCTGGTGTAAAGCGTGAGTACCCCTTGATACCCGCGCTCGAAGGTGTCGAAGATGACGTTGCGCTTCGTCTGGCCGCCGTGGAGCCCATGACGGAGGAACCGGCTCGCAAGCATCGGCGTCAGGGTGAGGGAAACGAATCCCGACACCAGGATCGCCACACCGATGGTGACGGCAAATTCGTGGAACAGCCTCCCGATGATGCCGCTCATGAAAATCAGGGGAATGAACACCGCCGTGAGCGAAACGGTCATCGACAGAATGGTGAAGCCGATCTCGGCGGCGCCCTCGAAGGCCGCCTGCATGGCTGGTTTTCCCATTTCCATGTGCCGAACGATGTTCTCCAGCATCACGATGGCATCGTCCACCACGAATCCCACCGCGAGAGTCAGCGCCATGAGCGACAGGTTGTCGAGGCTGTAGCCCAATGCGTGCATCACGCCAAAGGTCCCGACCAGAGACATCGGGAGTGCCAGGCTGGGAATGACCGTGGCCGAGATGTTCCGCAGGAAGAGAAAGATCACCAGCACCACCAAAATCAGCGTGAGCACCAGGGTGGCCTTGACGTCATGCACCGATTGCTCGATTCCGGCCGAGCGATCGAAGAACACATTCACGGTAACCGAGGGCGGCAGCTGCGCCTCCAACTTGGGCAGCAGCGCCTTCACCGCCCCGGCCACCTCCACGGTGTTGGTGCCCGGCTGTCGCTGGATTGCCAGCGTGACGGACCGCGCGCCATTGTACCACGCCGCCACCCGGTTGTTCTGGACGCCGTCCAGGACCTTGCCCACGTCGGTCAAGCGCACCGGCGCCCCGTTCCGGTACGCGATCACCAACTCGCCGAACTGCGCCGCGGTATGGAGCTGCCCGTCAGCCATGACGGTATAGGCTCGGTTGGGGCCCCAGAGCACGCCGCTGGGGAGATTCACGTTGCCGGACGCGACCGCGTTCGCCACCTCGTCCACCCCGATCCCGCGGCTGGCGAGGGCCCGGGGGTCGAGCTGAATACGCGTCGCATATTTCTGGGACCCGTACACCGACACCTGCGCCACGCCGCTCACCGTCGAGAGCCGCTGGGCCATCAGGGTCTCGCCATATTCGTCCAGCTGGGCCAGCGGGAGCGTCGCCGAGACCAGCGCGAGGTACAGAATCGGCGAGTCGGCCGGGTTGGTCTTCTGCATCGATGGAGGGATGATGCCGGGCGGCAGGTCTCGCAGCGTCTTGGATATGGCCGCCTGCACGTCCTGGGCGGCAGCGTCGATGTCGCGGTCCAGGGAGAACTGGATCGCGATGCTGGTCGAGCCCAGCACGTTGGTGGAAGTCATGTTGTCGATGCCGGCGATGGTCGAGAATTGCTTCTCCAGCGGCGTTGCCACCGCCGCCGCCATCGTCTCAGGGCCCGCGCCCGGAAGGCTTGCCGACACGCTGATCGTCGGATAGTCCACCACCGGCAGGTCGCTGACCGGCAGGCGCCTGTACGCCATGGCGCCGAAAAAGAGAACCGCCACCATGACCAGCGTGGTCATGACCGGACGACGGATGAAGAGCCCGGTAAAATTCATTGGACCCCCGGGCGGATTTCCACCTTGGCTCCGGCCTCGAGCCGCGATTGTCCATCGGTGACCACCCTGGTTCCGGTGTCGAGCCCTTTGGACACGATGGTTTTGTCTCCGTAGGCGCGCTCGGTTTCCACCGGCTGGACTTTGACGGTATTTGCCGCGTCGACCACGAACACGAAGCTGCCGGCCTGCCCGACCACCACGGCGACCGTCGGGATCGTGATCACGTTCGGCTCCACGTACAGCTGCACCTGGATCGGAAGGAACTGTCCCGGCCACAGCCGCCCCGACTCGTTGGGGAATTCACCCTTGAGGGTGACGGTACCGGTGATAGTGTCCACGGCGTTCTCCACGAACGACAGCACGCCCTCCTCCGGAATGCCTCCCGCCGCGGGAGTGGCGGTAACCCGCACTTTTCCGGTCCTGGCGTACCGCTGTACCTCCACGAGGAACCGCTCCGGCACCGCGAAGCGAATCCGAATCGGGTGAATCTGGTTGATCGTCACCAGCGGCTCGCCCCCGCCGGGACGTACCACGTTCCCGGCGTGTACCAGCAGGCTCCCGGTCCGGCCGGTGATCGGCGCCCGGATCGTGGTGTATTCGAGATTGAGCCGGGCGTTCTCCACCGCGGCCTTGTCGGCGTCGACCACCGCGGTCTGGGCTGCGGCGGCGGCCACCGCCTGATCGGCCTGCGACTTGGTCACATAATCTTTTTGCACCAGGGCGGCATAGCGATCCGCATCCCGACCGGCGTTGGCCGCCGACACCTGATCGCGGGCCAGCACCGCCTGGGCCTGCCGAAGTGCCGATTCGAAAGGCCTGGAATCAATCTTGATGAGCGGTTGCCCCTGATTCACATCGGCGCCTTCCTTGAACAGCACATCGGTGATCACCCCGCCGGCCTGGGCCTGGATAGCAACGCTGTTGATCGGCTCGACCTGGCCATTGGCCCCGATGACATAGGGCACCGAGCTCCGCTCGGCGGCGGCCACGGTAATCGCGACGGGCTTCTTGGCCGGCGGCGCTGGCTTGGAACAGGCCACCGCGGCCAGTAGAGCAAAGGCTCTGACCCTCATTGACTCCCTCTCGTGGAATCCGGATTGAGTCGGACCGGCGTCTCCCCATGGGGACCGAGAATTCCGACGTCATGCGCCAGCTGGGCCAATGCCGCGTACCACGCCCAGCGCGCCTGGACCTGCTGGCTACGGGCATCGGCGAGCGCCGACTGTGCGGTAAGGAGGTCCAGTATGGTGCCGACCCCCTCCTTGTATCGCCCTGCGGCCACCCCTTCCGACTCTTCCGCGCTGGCCCGCAGCCGATTGGTGGTCGAGACCCGCAGCGTCGACGTACGAAGGGCATAGTACGAAGTGAACACCTGTGCGGCGGCGTGCAGGCGCACATTGCGGTAGCGTGTTTCCAGGGCGGCGGCCTGCTCGCGCGCCGCGACGGCGGAATACTGTTTCGCGAAACCCGTGGTCAGTGGAATCGCCAGCCCGAAGGTCAGCCCGTAGGTGCTCCCGCCCAGGACACTGGTGTCGGAATAGATGCGGCCGGCCGAGGCGGTGAGGCTGATCGCCGGCCAGATCGCCGAGCGCGCCACCCGGGCGGTCGCGGCGCCGGCCCGTGCTTCGGCACGGGCCTGGTGGATATCGGGTCGCTCCCGGGCGGCGCGCTCGATCAGGGAGTCGACGCTTTCCGCGGCATCGGCGATCGGCGAAGCGGGCCCATCGGGCGCGACCTCGAATGGCGTGTTAGCGCCGATGCCCAGCGCCAGCGCCAGATTAGCCCGAGCCGCCTGCAGGTTGCCCTCCGCATCCTGGACCGTGAGCTCGGCCTGCGCCAGCGCGGTGCGGGCCTGGAGCACATCGGCGATCGTGGCCAGTCCCACATCGTGCCGCTGCTCGGCGGCGGCGAGATTGGCCCGCGCCGTTTCCAGCGAGGTGAGCTGCACCCCTTGAAGCTCGCGGGCCGTCTGATAGGAGAAAAAGGCGCTCTCCGCCTGCAGCATCACGTCCTGCAGCGTAGTGT